>JAFEFJ010000120.1 GCA_018240635.1 Pseudomonadota bacterium
GCTGATCGTGGTGGAGCACGACATGGACGCGGTCTTCGAATTGGCCGAGCGCATCACCGTGCTGCACGAAGGCAGCGTGCTGGCCGAGGGCACGACGGCCGAGATACAGCGCAGCCAGGCGGTGCAGGACGCCTATCTCGGCGGGATCGCGGCCGAATGAGCACGCTGCTCGAAGTGGACCACATCAACAGCTACTATGGCGACAGCCACATCCTGTTCGACGTGTCGATGCGCGTCGGCGCGAACGAGGTGGTGGCGCTGCTCGGCCGCAACGGCGCGGGCAAAAGCACAACGCTGAAGACGCTGATGGGCGTCGTGCGCCCGCGCTCGGGCCGCATCGTGCTGGAGGGCACGGAAACCCACCGCCTGCCGCCGCACGCCGTCGCCGCCCGCGGCATCCAGCTGGTGCCGGAGGACCGGCGGGTGTTCGGCGCGCTGAACGTGGAGGAGAATCTCGTCCTCGCGGGACTGACCGCCAATCCGCGCTGGCCGGTGGAGCGGGTGTGGGAGATGTTCCCCCGCCTTCAGGAACGCCGGCGCAGCCGCGGCACGGACCTGTCGGGCGGCGAGCAGCAGATGCTCGCCATCGCCCGCGCGCTGGTGCGCGGCCCGAAGCTGCTGCTGCTCGACGAGCCGTTCGAGGGGCTGGCCCCGATCATCGTGCGCGACCTGCTGGGCATCTGCCGCAACCTCGCCGACAGCGGCCAGACCATCGTGGTGGTGGAGCAGAACGTCCACGCCGCGCTGTCCTTCGCCGACCGGGTCTACGTGCTGAACAACGGCCACATGGTCGAGGAAATGTCCGCCGCCGACGCCCGCGCCAAGCCCGAGGTGCTGCACCGCCACCTCGGCGTCTGACCGCGCGCCTTGACGGGCGAGGGTCGCGCAGATCATATGTAGACATATGATCTCCCCGCCGCCGCGCGCCCCTGCGGCCGCGCGGACCGGCCGGGGAAGCGCATCCCCGGCGGCAGGGGGCGGAGAGCGCCGTGGCTCCCTCGGACACAGCCCAGCCGCATGCCCCAGCGGGGACGCCCGACCCGGGCCGGCTCGATCCCGCCCTGCGGATCGCCGCCTTGCTCGACGGCTACTCGGTCGAGCGCCAGGTCGGCTACCTGCTGCGCCGCGCCCATCAGCGCCATGCCGCCATCTTCCAGGACGGCATGGCCGCGACCGACCTCACGCCCACGCAGTTCACCGCGCTGGTGAAAACCGTGGAGGCGGGCCGCATCACGCAGAACCATCTCGGCCGGCTGGCCGCGATGGACCCCGCCACCATCCAGGGCGTCGTCCGCCGCCTGACCGAGCGCGGCCTGCTCGCCCGCACCCAGGACGCCGCCGACCGCCGTACCGTCGTCCTGGAAGCCACGCCGGAGGGGCTTGCCCTGGCCCGTTCCGCCGTGCGATCCGCCCGCCAGGTTACCGAAGCGACCCTCGCCCCGCTGACCGAGGCCGAACGCGCCGCCTTCCTCACCCTTCTCCGCAAACTGGTCTGACCCCGCCATGGACGCCGACACCGCCCCCGCCGCCCACCGCCTCGGCTTCGGCCTGACCTTCGCCGATCTCGCCCACCGTCCCGGGCTGGAACGGCTCGACGCGCTGTTCCTCGACCACCTGAAGGCCGAGGACCCGGAGGTGTATGCGCGCCTGCTCGCCGCCCGCGCCGCGCCGCCCGAGGCGCGTGCCGAGGAAAGCAAGCTGATCACCGATGCGGGCCCGCATCTCGAATCCTTCGTCGGCCGCCTGTTCGGCATCGAGGACGACGTCGCATCGCTCGCCGCGCGCACCCACGCACTCGATCCGGTCCACGCCTGCAAGCGCCTGTTCGTGCAGCGGCAGGCGGCGAAGAAATACGCCGACGCCGCCGCGCTGGACGGCGCCGCGCTCGCGCGGGAGATGGAAGCGCGCATCGGCGGCGCGGTGACGGATGCTGCCTTTGCCGAGGCAGTCGCGGCCTGGCAGGCCAAGGAAGACGCGGATGCGCTCGATCTTGCGATGCGCTACGCCGCCTGGGCGACGCTGACCGAAGCCGGCCGCGCCGCGCATCGCGGCACGATCCTGTTCCGCGTGCCGAGCCGCCCGGACCCGATGCACCTCGTCCCGGTCGAAACCGTCGTGCGCGATGGCGTGACGATGATGCGGCTGCCGGAGCACGACTGGCGCGTGCGCGACGGCTTCGCGCTGACCGATGCCGGCATGACGCAGGCGCAGGCGCTGGATCAGATGAACTACTGCATCTGGTGCCACGAGCAGGGCAAGGATTCCTGCAGCCAGGGCCTGAAGGACCGCAAGACCGGCGCCTATCAGAAGTCGGTCTTCGGCGTCACGCTGGCGGGCTGCCCGCTCGATGAGAAGATCAGCGAGATGCACATGCTGCGGGCGCAGGGCCATGCGCTCGCGTCCTTCGCCACCATCGCCATCGACAATCCGATGATGGCGGCGACCGGCCACCGCATCTGCAACGACTGCATGAAGGCCTGCATCTACCAGAAGCAGGACCCGGTCGACATTCCGCAGGCCGAGACCTCGGTGCTGAAGGACGTGCTGGCGCTGCCCTGGGGGTTCGAGATCTACGCGCTGCTGACGCGCTGGAACCCGCTCGACATCCGCCGCCCGCTGCCGCGTCCCGATTCACGCCGCACCGTCCTCGTCGTGGGCCTTGGCCCGGCGGGCTATACGCTGGCGCACCATCTGATGAACGACGGCCACGCGGTCGTCGCCATCGACGGGCTGAAGATCGAGCCGCTGGGCTTCGATCCCAACGTCCCCGTGCGCGACGCCGAGGCGCTGTTCGAGAACCTGGATGACCGCGTGCTCGCGGGCTTCGGCGGCGTCGCCGAGTACGGCATCACGGTGCGCTGGAACAAGAACTACCTGAAGCTCGTCCGCCTGCTGCTGGAGCGCCGCGCGTCCTTCACGGCGATCGGCGGCGTGCGCTTCGGCGGCGGCGGCACGATGTCCATCGACGATGCCTGGGCGATGGGCTTCGACCACATCGCGCTGTGCATGGGGGCGGGCAAGCCGACCGTGCTCGATATTCCGAACGGGCTTGCGCGCGGCGTGCGGCAGGCGTCGGACTTCCTGATGGCGCTGCAGCTCACGGGCGCGGCCAAGATGTCCTCCATCGCCAACCTGCAACTGCGGATGCCCGTCGTCGTGATCGGCGGCGGCCTCACCGCCATCGACACCGCGACCGAAAGCCTCGCCTACTATGTCCGGCAGGTGGAGAAGTTCGCGCTGCGCTACCGCACGCTCGTCGCGGAGCGCGGCGAAGCCGCGGTGCGCGCGCCCTGGTCGGCCGAGGAAGCCGCCGTCGCCGGCGAGTACCTTGCCCACGCCGCCGCCATCGCCGCCGAGCGCGAGGCCGCCGCCCGGGAAGACCGCGCGCCGCGCCTGCCGCAGTTGCTCGCCGGGTGGGGCGGCGCGACCGTCGCCTATCGCCGCCGCCTGATCGACGCGCCGTCCTACACGCTGAACCACGAGGAAGTGGCGAAGGCGCTGGAGGAAGGCGTCACCTTCGCCGAGGGCCTCACGCCGCTTGCGGTCGAGGTGGACGAATACGGCCACGCCGCCGCGCTGCGGGTGAAGCACGCCGACGGCACGGAATCCTCCCTCCCCGCCCGTGCGATCCTGGTCGCCGCCGGCACGCAGCCCAACACGGTGCTGGCGCGCGAAGACGGGCGCATCCTGCTCGACGGCAAGTATTTCGAGGCGATCGACGAAACCGGCGCGAAGGTGGAGCCCGCGCGCGCGCTGTCCAAGCCCGATCATGCGCATGTGCTGATGCACCGCGCGCCGGACGGGCGTTTCATGAGCTTCTTCGGCGACCTGCATCCGTCCTTCTTCGGCAACGTCGTCAAGGCGATGGGCAGCGCCAAGCGCGGCTACCCGCTGGTTTCGCACGTGCTCGCATCGCGGGCGCCCGCGACCGGCGCGGACCTGATCGCGGCGGCGCGGGAGGCGTTCGTCCCGCGCGTCCATGCCGTCAACCGTCTCACGCCCACCATCATCGAAGTCGTCGTCCACGCCCCAGCCGCGGCGCGCAGCTTCCGCCCGGGCCAGTTCTACCGCCTGCAGAACTTCGAGATGCTGGCGGCGAAGATCGACGAACCAGGCATCGGCACCACCCGCCTTGCGATGGAGGGGCTGGCGATGACCGGCGCCTGGACCGATCCGGCGCGGGGCCTCGTCTCGGTGATCGCGCTGGAGATGGGCGGCAGCTCCGATCTCTGCGCCACGCTGAAGCCAGGCGAGCCCGTCGTGCTGATGGGGCCCACCGGGACGCCGACCGAGATCCACCCGGACACAACGGTGGCGCTGGTGGGCGGCGGATTGGGCAACGCGGTGCTGTTCAGCATCGGGGCTGCGCTGCGGGCGGCGGGATCGAAGGTGATCTACTTCGCCGGCTACAAGAAGCTGATCGACCGCTACAAGGTGGAGGAGATCGAGCGCGCCGCCGATGTGATCGTGTGGTGCAGCGACGAGGCGCCGGGCTTCGCGCCGAGCCCCGCGCGCCCGCAGGACAGAAGTTTCGTCGGCAACATCGTGCAGGCGATGGCGGAATACGGCTCGGGCCGCCTCGGCGCGCAGGCGGTGCCGCTCGCGGAGGCCGAGCACATGATCGTCATCGGCTCGGACCGGATGATGGCGGCGGTGGGCGCGGCGCGGCACGGCGTGCTGAAACCCTACCTCAAGCCCGGCCACGGCGCGGTGGGCTCCATCAACAGCCCGATGCAGTGCATGATGAAGGAAGTCTGCGCCCAGTGCCTGCAGCTTCACGTCGATCCCGACACGGGCGCGCGCAGCGTGGTGTTCTCCTGCTTCAACCAGGACCAGGCGCTGGACCGCGTCGATTGGCCCACGCTGAACGAACGCCTGCGCCAAAACGGGGCGCAGGAGAAGCTGACCGCGCAGTGGATCGACCGCGCGCTGAGGAAGCTGCACGCACGGCCCGCGCTGGCGGCGGAGTAGCGCTAGGTCAGCACAGCTGGACCGCTCACGAGGCGGTGTATTTGTGAGCTGAGATGAAGGGAACCGCCATGTCAGACCTGACGCTCTGGGGCTTCGACGGCTCCACCTATGTCCGCACCGTCAAGATGCTGCTCGCCGAGAAGGGCTGCGCCGATTTCACGCAGCACCCGCTCAACGTGCTGGCCGGCGAGCCGAAGAAGCCCGAGCACCTCAAGCGCCACCCGTTCGGCAAGGTGCCGGTGCTGGAACACGACGGCGTCCGCATCCTGGAGACCGCCGCCATCGTCCGCTACCTGAACGATGTGCTGCCCGGCAAGTCGCTGGTCCCCGCCACGCCGAAGGACCGCGCGCGGATGGACATGGTGGTCGGTCTGATCGACAGCTACGGCTACGGCGCGCTGGTGGGCGGCGTGGCGGCCTATCACCTGTTCCCCGATTTCGTCGGCGGAAAGAACGAGGCGATGCGCAAGCAGGGGCTGGAGAACGGCCACAAGCTCATCAAGCTCGCGATGGAAACCAAGGGAAGCTCCCCCTTCATCGCGGGCGATCTCAGCCTTGCCGACCTGTTCCTCGCGCCGATCGTGTTCTACGTCTCGCTCACGCCCGACAAGGACGCGCTGTTCAAGGAGCCGGGCTTCTCCGACTGGTGGGCGCGCATCCAGGACCTGCCCAGCTTCAAGGCGACGCAGCCGAACCTGGGCTGATGGCGGCGGCGCGCCGGCGCGAACCCGGCGCGCTTCTCTATACCTTGCCGGCCGGCGGCCAGCCGAGCGAGCCCTCCGGTCCCGGGCGGGTGCGCAGCCACCACGACCAGTCCGGCGGGATCAGCGCGAACGGGTCGTTGTGGCCCAGTTCCCGCGCCGCCCAGACCGGCCAATGCGGATTGGCAAGAGCGGGCCGTCCGAGCAGCACCAGGTCGATCTTCTCTTCCCGGATCGCGCGGTCGGCCTCCTGCGGAATTCCTGGGTTCCAGCTGACGCCGACCGGAATGCCAAGCTCGCGGCGCACCCGCGCCCCGCGCTCCACCATGAACGCCATCTCGTTGAACGGCGCGCCGGTCATCGCGTCGGTGTTCAGGCCCAGGCTCAGATCGGCGAGGTCGAGCCCGTGCCGCTTCAATTCGCCCAGCGCCCACACCGCGTCGTCGAACTGCACGCCTTCGGCATGGAAATCGTCGGAGCCCAGCCGCATCGTCAGCGGCAGCCGTTCGGGCCACACCGCGCGCACTGCGTCCAGCGCCTCGCGGTGGAAGCGCAGCCGGTTCTCCAGGCTGCCGCCATAGGAATCGTCGCGCTGGTTGGCGAGAGGGGAGAAAAAGCTCGCGCCCAGATAGCCGTGCGCGAAATGCATCTCCAGCCACTCGAACCCTGCCGCCAGCGCGCGCCGCGCGGCATCGGCATAGGCGCGGTGGATGTCGTGGATTTCCTCCACGGTCATCGCCCGCACCGGATAGGTGTAGCGGCCGCCATAGGTGATCGCGGACGGTCCGCGCACCTGCCAGCCATCGGGATGGTCGGGCGGCAGTTGCAGCTTGCCGTCCCACGGCTTCATCTCGCTGCCCTTGCGCCCGGTGTGACCAAGCTGGATCGCCGGCACCGCGCCCATGTCCCTGATGATCGCGGCGACGCGCGTGAGTCCCTCGATCTGCGAATCGTCCCAGATGCCGGCGCAATGCGTGCCGGTGCGCCCATCGGGCGTGATCGCGATCTGCTCGGGGAACACCAGCCCGAAGCCGCCCGCCGCGCGCGATCCCATCAGCATCACATGGAAATCGCCCATGCGCCCGTCCACGGAGCGGTACATGGTCATGGGCGACATGACGATTCGGTTGCGCAGCGTGACGCCCTTGAGCACGAAAGGGCTGAACAGGTCGGGCATCCTGACTCCGGAACGGCGGGACGGGGCGGCCCGCGCGGGGCCGCCGCATCCTAGCGCATTCAGGCGTGCAGCACGTTCGTGCTGGTCAGGCCGATCGCGCCGGTGAGAGCGATCTTCATGTTCGCGCTGCCCAGCGCCTCGGCGGCGCCCGAGGTGTTCACATACAGGGACGTCACCGTGCCCGCACCGCCGCCGGTCTGCTGGTAGGCGATCTGATCGGCACCGATGGTCGTCGCGCCGGATGCCAGCGCGCCCGCGAAGCTCAGGCCGGAGGCGCCGATCCCGGTCAGGTCGATCGTGTCCATCGCCACGTTGAAGTTCGTGATCGTGTCGAACGCCGCGCCGCGCGAGTCCGTCACCGCGCCGTACATGTACTCGTTCGGCCCGCTGCCGCCCGTCAGCGTGTCGGCGCCGCCGCCGGCCGCGAACAGCAGCGGCCCGGTCATGCCCTGTCCGTTCAGCGTATCCGAACCGGCCAGCCCATAGACGAAGGTCGGCGTCGCCGTCGCGCCCGAGCCGACCAGCGAAGCGACCGAGACTCTGTTGCCGCTGCCGTTGCCGACCACGACGTTCACCGCCTGCGCCGGCGCGCTCGCGCCTGCCGTCGTGTCGGTGGCGGTCACCGTCAGCGCGTAGGCCTGTCCGTTCGCCGCCCCCGCCACCACCGCCGATCCGGTGGACAGCACGCCCGTCGCGGCGTCCAGGCTGAACGATCCCGCGTTGGCGCCGCCCAGCGTGTAGATGAAGGTGTCGCCGGCATGGCCGCCCTGCTGGGCGAAGGTCGCGATCGCGGTGTTCGCGGTCAGCCCGCGCGGGCTTTGCAGCGCACCGACCGAGGCGGTGGCGGGCGAGATCGTCACGCCCGCGGGCGGCGCCGCCGTTGTGCCCGCCAGGGTCCAGCCGATCGCGTCCATCACGGCGAAATCGTTCGCCGAGACGTTTTCGAACGAGCCCGGGCTGCCGAACGCGTCGAACGAATCGTTCGTCACCGTCGAAGCCCAGTCGCCCGCGTCGCCGCCGCGGATCGTGTTGAAGTCGCCCAGGTTGGTCACGCCGCCATCGATCGAGAAATACCCGGGCGTCGTCTGCGTGAAGTCCATCACGCCCGGTGCCGAGTAGTGCGCAAGGTCGAGCACCGTGTAGGCCGGCGCGCCGTTCACGCTGCCGCCCACCAGCAGCATCCGCCCCATCGTCTCCGTCACCTCGTGCGCGACGGTGGAGAAGAAGTCGTAGGTGCCGGGCGCGACCGTACCGGTCGTGTTGGTGTCGCCGTAGGTGAAGTTGGTGGACAGCCCGAAGCCGATCGCGCCGTCCAGTGTCTGGGAGTTGGCCGGCGCGAGCCCCAGCGCCTTCGCCTGCGCCGTTGTCACCCAGTAGGTGTCGCTCGTCGGCGGTGTGGCGGGCAGCGAGGCGAGCATGCTCGTGTCGGTCGCGTCCGACGATGCGACCGAATGCAGCGCTGCCACGAGATCCGAATAGGAAACGCTGGTCAGGTTCGAGATGCTCTCTCCCAGCGCCCCGCGCGAGAGGTTGCTGCCGCCCACCTCGCCGTAGCCCACGCGCAGATTGACTGTCACGCTTGAAACGATCGTGGCTTCCAGGAACTTGACCGCGTTGATCACGTCGGTCTGGAACGCCGCCATCAGGCTGGGCGCGAGGGAGGTGACGCTCGAATCCCACAGCAGGTTCACCGTCAGGCCCGAACCCGCTGTCGTGACCGTCGTCACCTTGGCCGAGGCCGTGCCGCCCGTGCCACCGCCGATCCGGTCCCCAACGGCCAGGATGGCGGAAGGGACGACGCCGTGCCGCAGCGCGGTCTCAGCCCCCACCCAGAAGGGCGCGGCCATCGTCGCGTCGTCGGTGCTGAACCAGCTGAAATCGAGCAGCCCGCTGCCCGTCTTGTAGGCCTTCGGCACCATATCCACTCCCCAATGGGCGGCCTTTTCGGCCGGTTCTGCAATCTCGTTGCGTGTAACGGTGCGTTACCGAATACCTGTCTCGTGCGGCCGCCTCAAGCGCAAATCGCCGCCTGAGCGAATTGTTTGACCTCCTGCAGTACCGTTGCGTGAATGTGGGTGGCCCGGTCCGGCGGATGGCGCGCCGCGGCGCTCGCTGGTAGGGAAGGGGATCGCCGCGCCGGCGGCGGCATCAGCCAGGAGGTTCCGGATGGCGCTTGCAGCAGGTCCCGAAAAGCAGACCGGCAAACTCGTCGTCCGCAATGTCGGCCTGATGCTCTCGGGCGCGCTCGAAAACCCGGTGCTGGACGCCGACACCGTGGTCGCCGAACAAGGCAGGATCACCGCCGTTGGGCGCGCCAAGGACTGCGACACCGACGGCGCCACCGTCGTGATCGACGCGCAGGGCTGCGCGCTGTCCCCCGGACTGATCGACAGCCATGTCCATCCCGTCTTTGGCGACTGGACGCCGCGCCAGGGCCAGATCGGCTGGATCGACAGCTTCCTCAACGGCGGCGTCACCACGATGATCTCGGCGGGCGAGGTGCATCTGCCCGGCCGCCCGCGCGACATCGTCGGCGTCAAGGCGCTCGCCATCACCGCGCAGCGCGCCTACGCGAATTTCCGCCCCGGCGGCGTGAAGGTGCTGGCCGGCGCGCCGGTGATCGAGCAGGGCATGGTGGAGAGCGACTTCGCCGAGCTTGCCGCCGCTGGCGTCACGCTGCTGGGTGAGGTGGGCCTCGGCACCGTCAAGGCCGGCGAGGAAGCCCAGAAGATGGTCGCCTGGGCGCGCAAGCACGGCATCCAGAGCACGATCCACACTGGCGGCCCCTCGGTGCCCGGCTCCGGCTATATCGACGCCGACACCGTGCTGGCGGCGGATGCCGACATCATCGGCCACATCAACGGCGGCCACACCGCGCTGCCGCTGTCGCAGATTCGTTGCCTCTGCGAGGGTTGCGGGCGCGCGATCGAGATCGTGCACAACGGAAACGAACTGGCCGGCCTCTCGGCGCTGCGCTTCGCCAGAGACATGGACCAGCTCGACCGCGTCATCCTGGGCACCGACAGCCCGGCGGGCTCGGGCGTGCAGCCGCTCGGCATCCTGCGCATGGTCGCGCTGCTGTCGAGCCTCGGCGAACTGCCGGCCGAGCTGGCCTTCTGCCTCGCCACCGGCAACACGGCGCGGCAGCGCAAGCTCGATTGCGGACTGATCGAGGTGGGACGGTCCGCCGATTTCGTCTTCATGGACCGCGCGCAGCACAGTGCCGGGACCGACCTGCTCGACAGCGTCCGCAAGGGCGACCTGCCGGGCGTCGGCATGGTCGTCATCGACGGCATCGTGCGCTGCCACCGCAGCCGCAACAGCCCTCCGGCCGAGCGTATCCCCGCCATCGTTTGACTATGCGCCGCCGCGTCTCCGCCCGCGCAGCGGTGGGGAGGTGAGGTGGGCGTGCCGCCGCGATCACGGGCAGGCCGAATCAGCCTACGCGGCACCTAAAGCCGCGCCGTCGTCGCTGGGTCCGCAGCACCTGCGAAATAGCGGTCCAGCACCTGCTGGAATACCGACTCGTTGCCGCCCGCAGCGGCGGCGAACAGCGTCATGCAGGAGCGCAGCTTTACCGCATCGACGAGGCCGAAGACCTCGCGTGCCGTCGCGCCGGACAGGCGCAGCAGCACGGCGCAGCACTCTCGCAGGCGTGGCCCCAGCACCGGATGCGCGAGGTAGGCGCGCGCCTCCTCGATCCCGCTGATCGCGTAGCGCCGGCTGATCTCGCTCAGGCCCAGGCCGGCGATCTGCGGAAAGACGAACCACATCCAATGGCTCGCCTTCCGCCCCGCGCGCAACTCGTCTAGCACGCGCCCGATCGCCGGTTCCTGGGCATCTTCGAAGCGCCGAAGGCCGAACGGATCGTCCGTCGTCTCGCTGTCCATCGCTTCTCCTCCTCACGCCCGGCCGCGCCGCCGGACTGTTCCGATTTCGGTTGAATCGCGCTCCGGAACGGCGCAGCGTTCCGGACTTCGGCACGTACGGCACTCGGAACCGGGGTGTGGAGGAAGCGACGATGCCGGCACTCCTGCGTCCGCAGCTGCAAGAATACCGCTCCTGGGTCGTCGACAGCCGTCGCTGGGAACGCTACCGGCCCCGCGACGGCGACATCGTCATCACGACCTACCCGAAATGCGGCACGACCTGGATGCAACGCATCGTGGGCATGTTGGTCTTCGCCACCCCCGAACCGCGCTCGATCAACGACGATTCCATCTGGATCGACGCCCGGATGCTCGATCCGCTGGACGCCGCACTGGCGCGGCTGGAAGCGCAGCCGCATCGCCGCTTCATCAAGGCGCATCTGCCGCTGGACGGTCTGCCGCTGTACGACACCGTCAAATACATCCACGTCGCGCGCGACGGGCGCGACGCCTGCATGTCGTGGCACAACCACCTGATGGCGCAAACGCCGGAAATATACGCCAGGTTCGACAAGATCGGGCTGGAGGACCCCGTGCTCGGCGGACCGTGCCCGCGCCCGGAAGAGGACCCGGCGCGGCACTTCCATGCCTGGATCACTCGCTGGTCGGATGGCAGGGCGTTCGATTTCTTCGCATTCGAGACCAGCTTCTGGTCGGAACGGCAGCGCGAGAACCTGTTGCTCGTCCACTACAGCGACTTG
>JAFEFJ010000121.1 GCA_018240635.1 Pseudomonadota bacterium
TGGCCGTCCAGCACCGTGACCAGCGCGGCGCCCGGCGCCAGGGCTGCGAGCAGCGCCTCCACATGCGCGCGCGCGCCGGCATCGCCCGCGCGGCGCTGGCGCTGGGCATTCAGCCAGCCGGCGTGCAGGCGGTCGGGGCTGGTGATGGCGAGCAGGCCGGCGCCGGGTTCCTCGGCGACGAGTTCCGCGAAGGCGGCCTCGGCCTCCGGCGCGACCGGGCCCTGGTAGGCGAGCGCGATGCGCGCGCCGGGCGCGGGCGGGCGGACCCAGTGGGCGCCGGCGATGACGGCGGCGGGATCAATCACGCGGTCGGGCTGCGGGAGCTGGCGGGTGGAGAGCCGGAGCCACACCGCCGAGCCGTCCGGCGCCTGCATGTGGACGAAGGCGTGGCGCAGCAGGATGGCGAGCTCGTCCACATGCGCGGGCTCGAAGCTCGCGAGCCGGTCGGCGGCCATGCCGATCAGCGGCGTGTTCACCGACTGGTGCTGCCCGCCCTCGGGCGCGAGCGTCAGGCCCGAGGGCGTGGATACGAGCAGGAAGCGGGCGTCCTGGTAGCAGGCGTAGATCAGCGCATCGAGGCCGCGGTTGACGAAGGGATCGTAGACCGTGCCGATCGGCAGCAGGCGCGCGCCGGTGAGCGCGTGCGCGAGCCCAGCGGCGCCGAGCAGCAGGAACAGGTTCTGCTCGGCGATGCCGAGTTCGATGTGCTGGCCCTGCGGGCTCATGCCCCAGCGCTGCGCCGACGCCAGCTTGGCGTCGCGGAAGACGTCGTTGCGGGTGTGCCGGTCGAACACGCCGCGCCGGTTCACCCAGGGGCCGAGATTGGTGGAGACCGTCACGTCCGGGCTGGTGGTGAGGATGTGCTCGGCGAGCGGCTTGTACGCCCCCTGCCCGCGCCCGATCTCGGCCAGGATGTCGCCGAAGCCCGACTGCGTGGACATCTTGCGCCCGGCAGCGCGCGGCATCGGCAGCGCGTCCGGCACGGGCACCGGGTCGCTCGGCAGGCAGCGGCCTTCGGGCGTGAGCGGCGTCGCGAACGGGCAGGCGTCGAGGAAGTCCTGCAACGCGGCTTCCGGCACGTCGAGACCCTCGAAGCGGTCCCATTCGTGGCCGGGGCGGATGCGCATGAGGTCCCGGAAGCCCTCCATCTGCTCCGGGGTCATCATGCCGGCGTGGTTGTCCTTGTGGCCGGCGAAGGGCAGACCCATGCCCTTGATCGTGTAGGCGATGAAGCAGGTGGGCTGGTCGCCCGCCGCCTCGGCGGCGCGGAAGGTCTCGATCAGCGTCTCGATGTCGTGGCCGCCGAGATTGGTCATCAGCGCCGCCACCTCGTCGTCCGACAGCGGATCGAGGATGGCGCGCACGCCCTTCGAGCGGCCGAGATCGGCGAGCACCGCCTGCCGCCACGCCGCGCCGCCCTGGAAGGTCAGCGCCGAGTAGAGGCTGTTCGGGCAGTCGTCGATCCAGCGGCGCAACTCGTCCCCGCCCTCGCGCGCGAAGGCGGCTTCCAGCTTGCGGCCATATTTGATGGTGACGACGTTCCAGCCCATGTCGCGGAACAGGCCCTCGATCCGGCCGAACAGCCGGTCGGGCACCACCGAATCGAGGCTCTGGCGGTTGTAGTCGATCACCCACCAGACATCGCGGACATCGTGCTTCCAGCCTTCGAGCAGGGCTTCGTAGATGTTGCCCTCATCGAGTTCGGCGTCGCCCGCGATGGCGATGTGCCGGCCCGGCGGCAGGTCCGGGCGGCCGAGATTGTGCAGGCGGACATAGTCGGCCATCAGCGAGGCGAAGCTGGTCATGGCGACGCCGAGGCCGACGGAGCCGGTGGAGAAATCGACCTCCGGCCCGTCCTTCACGCGGCTCGGGTAGGACTGCGCGCCGCCGAGCTGGCGCAGGCCCGCCATCTTCTCCACATTCTGCCGGCCGAACAGGTAGTTGATGGCGTGGAACACGGGGCCGGCGTGCGGCTTCACCGCGATGCGGTCCTGCGGGCGCGCGATTTCGAAATAGAGCGCGGCAAGGATCGAGATGCAGGACGCGCAGGACGCCTGATGGCCGCCGACCTTCAGCCCGTCGCGGTTGGGGCGGATATGGTTGGCGTTGTGGATCATCCACGCGGACAGCCAGAGCAGCTTGCGTTCGAGCGCATGCAGCATCGCCACGCGGCCGGGCTGCCCGGCGGTGGCGGTTGCGGCGTCTATGGTGGCGTTATGGACGTTCATCCCAGGGCCCCGCTTCAGGATGGCTGGCCGGAGGCCGATGGTGCGCACACCAGGAGGCGCGGCTCAAGCGGCGCGCGCGCCTCCTGGTCCGGCCTCGCGGGCCGGAGCCGGAGGGCTCAGATCCCGCCTTGGCCGGTAAAGGGCGTGTCGTCCTTGCGCAGCCACTGCTCGGCCTCCTGGTGCAGGCTGCTCCGCATCTCCTGCCGGTAGGCGTCCCAGTTCGCCTGGCTGCCGTAATAGAGGCAGCCGCAGCCCGTGGGATCGAGATAGTAGTAGGTCATCACGCCCTTTTCGGTGTGATGCACGAACTGGTGCGGCGGCAGCTGCTTCACCGCCGCGGCGTAGCCGGGCGTGTCGGCCGGAAGCACGTTGAAGCCGGCGTTGGCGAGGTAGTCCTCCTTCGCGGCCACCTTGGCGGGCGCGTTGGCACAGGCGGCGAGCAGCGCGCCGGCGGCGGCGAGGGCGAGTATCCGGTGCATCGCGGTGCGTCCGATCATCGGTGCTAGATCATCAGCTCGATCAGGAACGGACCGCGCCGCTTCGACGCCTGGCCGATCAGGTCGGCGAGCGTCTCGCAATCCTCGGCGCGGGCGGCTTCGACGCCCATGCCTTCGGCGAGGCGCGTCCACTCCAGGGTGGGATTGCTCAGGTCCATCATGTCGAGCGCCGTGCGGCCGGGATTGGCGCCGACATTGGCGAGTTCGCCGAGCAGGATCGCATATTTGCGGTTCGACAACAGGATCGTCGTCACGTCCAGCTTCTCGCGCGCCTGCGTCCATAGGGCCTGAAGCGTGTACATCGCGGAACCGTCGGCCTGCAGCGCGACCACGCGGCGGCCGGGCGCGCCGACCGCGGCGCCGGTGGCGAGCGGCATGCCGCAGCCGATGGCGCCGCCGGTGATCTGCAGCCAGTCGTGCGGCGGGGCAGCGCGCGTGCCGGGGAAGAAGCCGCGGCCGAAGCTGACCGCCTCGTCCACGATCACCGCATCGTCGGGCATGGTGGCGGCGAGGGTCTGCGCGACCGCCTCAGGCCCCGGCGCGCCGCGTGCGGCCTCAGGGCGCGGCCCCGGATCGGGCGCGGCGGCTTGCGGCGCGCCGAGCGCGTCGGCGAGGCGGCGGAGCGCGTCGGCCGCGTCCTGCTCGGCGCGGGCGAGGACATGGATGTGCGCATCCGGGGAATGCAGATAGCCGGGCTTGCCCGGATAGGCGAAGAACGCCACCGGCGCGGTCGCGCCCACGAGCACGACGTGGCGGTAGGGCGCGAGCGCGGCGACCGCCTGATCGACCACGTAGGGCACGCGCTCGACCGGCACGCGGCCGCGCCCGCGCGCCATCCGCGCGTTGGAGCCCTGCGCCATCAACGCGGCACCGGTCGCCTGGGCGATGCGGTTGGCGAGATCGAGCGCCTCCGCGCCGAGGGCGTTGTTGCCGAGCAGCAGCAGGGTCGGCTCGCCGCGGCGGACGAGGCGCGCGATCTGCTCCACCACATGCGGCGCGGCGAGCGAGGGAGGAAGCGGCGCGAGCGGTTCGGCGATCACGCCGCCTTCGGTCCAGGCGGTGTCGGCGGGCAGGATCAGGGTGGCGATCTGGCCGGGATAGGCGCTGGCCTCCTGCACCGCGAGGGCGGCGTCCGACCCCACCGTCGCGGCGCTGACCGCGCTGCGCGTCCAGGCGGAGACGCCGCGCGCCCAGCCTTCGGTCTCGGCGGTCAGCGGCGCGTCGAGCGGGCGGTGATAGGTCGCCTGATCGCCCACGATATTGACGACGGCGGTGTGCGCGCGCCGCGCGTTGTGCAGGTTGGCGAGCCCGTTCGCGAGGCCCGGGCCGCAATGCAGCAGGGTGCAGGCGGGTTTGCCGGCCATGCGGGCGTAGCCGTCGGCCGCGCCGGTGACGACGCCCTCGGCGAGGCCGAGCACGCAGCGCATGCCGGGAATCCGGTCCAGCGCCGCGACGAAGTGCATCTCGCTCGTGCCCGGATTGGCGAAGCAGGTATCGACCCCGCTGCGCAGCAACGTGTGCACCAGGCTTTCAGCGCCGTTCATCTCAAGACGTTCCCCCGACTGCGTTTCCGCCTGCCGCAACGCTTGCGCGCCCGGCGAACGGTAGCGAAACAAACAAACCGTGATCGACGCCGCGGCGCGCCTCAGGCCGCCGCATCGTCCTCCGCGACTTCGGCATCCGGCTCCGGCGCCGTCGTCCCCCCGACCGGATGGCCAAGATACGCTTCCAGAACATCGTCGGGCGGACCATCGCGTTTGATGCGCCCCTGGTCCATCCACAGCACGCGTGTGCACCAGGTCTGCACCACCACCTCGTTGTGCGTGGACAGCACCAGGATCTCCGCGCCGCGCACCATTTCCTCCAGCCGATGCTTCGCCTTCTCCATGAAGACCGAGTCGCCCGCGAGGAACCATTCGTCCATCAGGAGGATCTGCGGGCGGATCGCGGTGGCGAGCGCGAAGCCGAGGCGGACCACCATGCCGGAGCTGTAGGTGCGGACCGGCAGGTCGAGGAAGTCGCCAAGCTCGGCGAAGTCCTGCACGTCCTCCTCCAGGCGGCGGTGCTGGCTGCGCGGAAGGCCGCTGTAGAGGGCGCGGAGCTGGATGTTCTCCCGCCCCGTCAGGTCGATGTTCATGCCGAGATTGGGATCGAGCAGCGCGTTGATGCTGCCCTGCACGCGCACCCTGCCCTGCACCGGCTCGTAGATGCCGGCGAGCGTACGCAAGAGCGTCGTCTTGCCGGCGCCGTTCGAGCCGACGAGTCCGAGCCGGTCGCCCGCCGAAAGCGAGAAGGTGAGGTCGCGCAGCGCCTGCACCACGACGCGGTGCTGGCGGTCCTCGCCCAACCTGCCGGCCGCCGCGGCGAAGACGGTCTTCTTCAGGCTGCGGCTGCTGCCGTGATAGAGCGGGAAGTAGACCGAGAGCCCGGCGACCTCGACGCGCGCTTCGACAGGTCCGCTCATGGAAGGCCGCTCATTCCGCGCTCACACCCAGAACGCCAGGCGGCCGCGGGCGCGCAGGAAGATCACCCAGGTGAGGCCGCAGAGCAGCGCGCTGTAGACCAGCGCGGCGGCGCAGACCGTGAGCGGCAGGTGCTCGTAGAGCAGCGGACGGCGCACCACTTCAAGCAGCGCGTAGAACGGGTTGAGCGGCAGATAGGCGCCGTAGCGCCCGACCTGATCGGCCTTCCACAGGATCGGCGTGACGAAGAAGGCGATCTGCATGACCGACATCACGATCGGGTTGATGTCGCGGAAGCGCGCGCAGACCGCGCCGAGCAGCAGGCAGATGGCGAGCGAGTCGATCAGCCAGAGCACGAGCCCCGGCAGCGCATAGAGCGCGTGCCAACCCGGCCAGACGCTGAAGACGGCGAACACCACGACGATGACGATGATGTTGTGCGCGAGCACCAGGATGTTGCGGATCACCGTGCGCAGCGCGTGCAGGAAGAACGGCATCCGGATCGAGCGGATGATGCCTTCGGCCTGCGTGAAGCAGGTGCAGGCGTCGCTGGTGAGCGTCGAGATGAAGCCCCACAGCACCTGCGACAGCGCGAGGAAGGGCAGGTATTCGTGAAGGTCCATGTGGAACAGCGCGGCGTAGAGGATGCCGAGCGAGACCACCATCACGGCGGTCGAGAGCGTCAGCCACAGCGGGCCGAGCATCGAGCCGCGGTAGCGCAGGCGGATGTCGAGCCAGCCGAGAGTCCAGGCGAGGCGCCACATGCGCGTGCCGTCCAGCACATCGGCCATCGCGAGGCGATGCTGCCCTGACCAGGACAGGTCCGAGTTGAAAACCAGCAGCGCCGGAGGCGCGGCGGCCCGGCCCGAACGATCCTGCAGCGCGATGCTCATGCGGAGCGGCGCGATACCTTATTCGCCGGGGAGAGGCAACCTGGGGGCGCCCTCACCCTCCCTTCGCTGCGCGCCCCCACCCTCCCTCTCCCGCGATGCGGGAGAGAGATGGGATGAGGGTTCCTTGGACGCGGCCGATATGGCAACCTGTGGTCGTATGGCGCGCCGATCAACTCAACCGAAAGGCATGGCCGAGGCGCTGCTGCCCGGGCTGGGCGGCGGCGCGGCGACGGATGCGGAGGCGGGGCCGCCGCCGGGGTCCGAAGGACACCGGATGCGGATGCGCGCCCGGCTGCTGACCGCGGGGCCCGACGCGCTCGCCGATCACGAGATGCTGGAGATGCTGCTGTTCCTGGCGCTGCCGCGGCGCGACACCAAGGGGATCGCGCGCGTGCTGATGGCGCGCTTCGGCAGCTTCGCCAACGCCATCGCCGCGCCGCCGCAGGAGCTGCGCGGGGTGGAGGGCATGGGCGACGCGGGCACGGCGGCGCTGAAGCTGGCGCAGGCGGCGGCGCTGCGGCTGGTGCGCGCGGAATTGATGGGCCAGCCGGTGCTGAACAACTGGGACCGGCTGATGGAGTACCTGAACGCCGTGATGGCGCGCGAGCGGGTGGAGCAGTTCCGCGTGCTGTTCCTGGACAACCGCAACCGGCTGATCGCCGACGAGGCGCAGGCGCGCGGCACGGTGAACCACACGCCGGTCTATCCGCGCGAGGTGGTCAAGCGCGCGCTGGAGCTGCAATCGACCGCGATGATCCTGGTGCACAACCACCCGAGCGGCGATCCCTCGCCGTCGCAGGACGACGTGGCGATGACGCGCGAGGTGAAGGTCGCCGCCACCGCTCTCTCGATCG
This sequence comes from Pseudomonadota bacterium, assembly GCA_018240635.1. Classification (GTDB taxonomy): domain Bacteria; phylum Pseudomonadota; class Alphaproteobacteria; order Acetobacterales; family Acetobacteraceae; genus JAFEFJ01. The sequence continues at coordinate 6,935 of JAFEFJ010000121.1, forward strand.
TGCTGCACGACCACGTCATCGTCGGCAACGGCCGCTGGCTGAGCTTCCGGCAGCAGGGGCTGCTGTAGCCGGCGCGGGCCGGGCCGGTGATCCGTCCGATGGCGTAGCGCTGCCGCATCCTGCTCTTTCGGCCGATTTGAGCGGGGGGATTTCGTCATGCGACGAAAGCGGCGTGGCGGCCGCCCGGCTCGCAGGGGCAGGCACCGCAATTCACCCGAGGGCCGGATGGCGTTCAGCGAAGCCGTTTACCACGCGCTGTTTCCGCATGACCGGCCGCACATCGCCGGGTTCCACCAGATGGTTGCGTCGCATCTCGGCGATGGCGGCTGCCTGCTCGATCTCGGGTGCGGCGACAACCGCCTGCTGGCGCCCTACCGCACGCCCGGCCGCGAAGTGTGGGGCGTGGACTTCGAGCGCCATCCCCGCCTCGACGCGCCCGACTGGTTCCGCCTGCTCGGACCGGACGGGCGCATTCCGTTTCCGGATGGAACATTCGACATGGTGGTGTCGATGTTCGTGATGGAGCATGTCACGGACGGCCCGGCCTTCCTTGCCGAGATCGCGCGCGTGCTGAAGCCGGGCGGCCATTTCATCGGCCATTCGATCAGCGGAAGGCACTACCTGACCTGGTTGCGGCGCGCTTTCGGGCTGCTGCCGCACGCGACCAACCAGATGATCGTGAAGAAGCTGTATGGCCGCGACGAGGTGGACACCTTTCCGGCGTTCTACCGGCTCAATTCGCGCGCCTCGATCGAGCGCGCCGCCCAGGGCGTCGGCCTCGTCTGGCTCGGCATGGCGCGCTACCAGGACGCGGGATATTTCTCGTTCCTGCCGCCGCTGGTGCCGCTCGGGATGGCGGTGGACCGCGCGCTGGCGTTCCTGCCGACCGACCTGGGCCGTCTCTACTTCACGGCGGCGCTGCGCAAGTCAGCCTAGCCGGCGGGCCGTCCGGCCGTCCCCGTATCGTTGCCGACCTGTCATCAACAGGTTGGGCCTCGCCGCCCAATCGCGCCGCGCAGCCGCGCGACCGCCTGAAACGGACCTCGACCGGCATCCGCCTCGAGGGATTGCCCCGGCGCGCGGCCGGAGCCAGAAGGCCGGGATGTCCGATCTGTTCGCCTCCGGCCGCATCGTCGATGCCATCCTGGTCCTCATGCTGCTGGAAGCGGCGGGGCTTGCGGTCTGGCGCTGGCGGACCGGGGGTGGTCTGTCGCTGCGCGCCGTGACGGCCGCGCTCGGCGCGGGCGCAGCCCTGCTGCTTGCGCTGCGCGCGGCGCTGACCGGCGCCTCTTGGCCGGTCGTGGCGTTTTGGTTGGCCGCTGCGCTGCTGGCCCATGCGGCCGATCTGGCCGCGCGGCTCGGCACGCCAGGTGAGCGGACATCACCGCGGGCGGACGGCGACCGGCCGGTCAGCCGCGGGCCAAACGGCTGAAGCTGCGCTCGAAGATCGTTGCCATCACGCGGGCCCGGCCGGGTCGGCCGACGATCACGACGCCGTCGCCCGCCTCGATCATGGTGCCGGAATCGGGGCGGACGACGTTCGGGCCGTCGCGCCGGTTGAGGCCGAGCACGAGGAAGGCGCCCGCCGCCTCCTGCTCGATGGCGCCCACGGTCCGGCCGACGCAGGCGCTGCCTGTATCGACGGTGACCACCTCGATATCGAGCCCGAGCAGCCGGAGGTCGCGCGCGAATTCCTCCTTGCGCGCGGTGTCGTGCAGGAAGCGCGCGGCCTCGGGATACAGGATCAGTTCGGCGACGCGCTCGGCGCCGATATGCGTGGGCATCACCACCCGGTCTGCGCCGGCCTGGAGCAGCTTGCTTTCCGTGCTCGGCAGTTCGCCGCGCGAGATGATGGTGAGCGTGCGGTTGAGGCTGCGCGCGCTGAGGGTGATGAACACGTTGGCCGCGTCGTCCGGCAGCACGGTGGCGAGGCAGCGCGCGCGGTCGATGCCGGCCGCCTGCAGCACCGGCTCCTCCTCGGCGTTGCCGTGCATCGCGATGAAGCCGTGCTCGCGCGCTGTGGCGACCGTCTCCTCGTTGCGGTCGATCACGACGAAGCGCGCCTGGCCGGCATGAAGCTGCTGCGCCAGCGTTTGCCCGATCCGGCCGTAGCCGCAGACAATCACATGGCCGGAAAGCTGGTCGATCTGGCTCTGCATCCGCCGCAACCCGAGAATCTGCTGGAACTGGCTCGCCGTGATGAGCTGCACGATGGCGCCGGTCAGGAAAATCATGCCGGTGCAGCCGAGAACGATCAGCGCAATGGTGATGCCCCGCAACAGCGGCGTGTCGATAGGGCGCACTTCCGTGTAGCCGACCGTATAGACGGTGAGGATCACCATGTAGACCGCATCGCCGAGACGCCAGCCGGCGGCTTCGTAAGCGATGGTGCCCATGACCATGACGACGGCCATGTAGATCAGGCCGCCGAGCAGGTTGCGCAGCGGCGAGGCGAGAAGGCCGTTCATCGGCGGCGGCGGTTCCGCGCGGCGGCCCCGCTCCGTCGGCCCGGCGTCACAGCGCCATCAGCGCCCGCACATGCGCGGCGGAGGCGGCGGCGAGCGCATCGAGGTCGTAGCCGCCTTCCAGCACCGAGACGATGCGCCGCCCGCAATGCTGGCGGGCGAGCAGGCAGAGCTGGCTGGTGATCCAGCCGAAATCCGCCGTCTCCAGCCGGAGCTGCGCGAGCGGATCGGCCTTGTGGGCGTCGAAGCCGGCCGAGACGATCAGCAGCTCGGGCGCGAAGGCGTCGAGCGCGGGCAGGATGATGTCGGACCAGGTGGCGCGGAATTCCCGGCTGCCCGCGCCGGGATCGAGCGGCGCGTTGACCACGTTGCCGGCGACGCCGCGCTCGTTCGGCATCCCGGTGCCGGGATAGCAGGGCGACTGGTGCGAGGAGGCGTAGAACAGGCCGGGATCGGCCTGGAAGATCGCCTGCGTGCCGTTGCCGTGATGGACGTCGAAATCGACCACCGCGACCCGCTTGAGGCCCCAGCGGGCGCGGGCGTGGTAGGCGGCGACGGCGGCGTTGTTGAAGAAGCAGAACCCCATCGGGCGCGACGGCTCGGCGTGGTGGCCGGGCGGGCGGACGGCGGCGAAGGCGGCGCGCGCCCAGCCTTCCATCACCGCATCCACCGCCGCCGCCGCGCCGCCCGCCGCCCGCAGCGCGGCATCGACGGTGCCGTGGCCCACGGCGGTGTCGCCGTCGATCTGCACCATCTCGCCCTCGGGCGGGCGGATCGCGAGGATGGCGTTGACGTAGCCTTCGGGGTGGGCGCGGGCGATCTGCTCGACCGTCGCCTCGGGCGCCGATTCGCGCAGCAGCTCGACGAAGTCGGGGTGTTCGAGCGCGCGCAGCACCGAGCGCAGCCGGTCCGGGCATTCCGGGTGGTAGGCGCCCATGTCGTGGCCGAGGCAGGCCGGATGGGTGAACAGCGCCGTGGTCATTCTGGATCTTTCTCCCGGCGGCGTATCAGGAAGCTCAGCACCCCGCCCTTTTCCTCGCTCCAGGCGATCAGCGCGTGGCCGGTCTCCCGGCAATAGGCCTGGAAATCGGCGACCGCCGCCCGGTCGGTGGCGAGCACGCGCAGGCGTTCGCCGGGCGGCAGGCCGCGCAGCACCCGGTTCGCCCGCAGCACCGGCAGCGGGCACGCCATCCCCTTCACGTCGAGAAGCGTCTCTCCCATGGCCGCAATCTGCGGCGCGGCAGCGGCGCCAGCAAGGCCGCTTGAGCGGCGCGCGCGGCATGGCCATCCTTGCGGGCATGACCGGAACCGACACTCCCCCGTACCGCATCGGCATCGACCTGGGCGGCACCAAGATCGAGATCATCGCGCTGGACACCGCCGGGCAGGAGAAGCTGCGCCGCCGCATCCCGACGCCGCGCGGCTACGACGCCACGATGGAGGCGCTGGTCGGGCTGGTGCGGGGCGCGGAGGCGGAGCTGGGCGCAGCGGCGACGGTGGGGATCGGCACGCCGGGGGTGATCAGCCCGGCGACGGGGCTGATCAAGAACTCCAACACCATCGCGCTGAACGGCAAGCCGTTCGACCGCGACATCCGCGCCGCGCTGGACCGCGAGGTGCGGGTGGAGAACGACGCCAACTGCTTCGCGCTGTCCGAGGCGGTGGACGGCGCGGCGGCGGGGATGCGGACGGTGTTCGGCGTGATCATCGGCACCGGCTGCGGCGGCGGCATCGTGGTGGATCAGCGGATCGTCGCGGGACGGCACCGCATCGCGGGCGAGTGGGGGCACAACCCCCTGCCCTGGCCGACGCTGGAGGAACTGCCCGGCCCGCATTGCTGGTGCGGCCAGTGGGGCTGCCTGGAGACGATGGTTTCCGGCACCGGGCTCGCGCGGGACTGCGACGGGCCGGAGGCGCGCGACGCGAGCCAGATCCCCGCGCGCGCCGCCGCGGGCGAAAAGCGCGCGCAATTGGCGCTGAACCGGCACGCGAGCCGCCTCGCGCGCGGGCTGGCGCAGGTGGTGAACCTGCTCGACCCCGACGCCATCGTGCTGGGCGGCGGGCTG
>JAFEFJ010000122.1 GCA_018240635.1 Pseudomonadota bacterium
GGAGGGTGAGGTGGGTGGCGCCGTCCGGAAGGTGCCCGAACCAGCGCAAGAGAAACCAAGAACGCGCCGCCTCTGGAATCCTCCACCTCACCCAACCCTCTCCGCCCCCAGGGGCGGAGAGGGAGCATCACCCCACCGCCGCCGCCACCCATTGCGCCCAGGCGAGCGTCGCGCGGTCCTCGCCCTTGCGGCCGACGATCTGGATGCCGAGCGGCAGGCCGTTCGGCCCCGTGCCCGCCGGCACCGTCACGCACGGCACGTGCAGGGACGTCCAGATGAAGTTGAACGCCGGATCGCCGGTCCAGCCGAGCCCGGCCGGCGCCTCGCCGGGCGCGGACGGCGTGACCAGCACATCGAGCCCCTCCATCGCCGCCGGAAACGCGCGCTGCGCCGCCTCGAACGCGGCATAGGCGTCGGCCACCTGCGCCGGCGTGCGCGACAGGCCAAAGGCCAGGCGTTCGCGCAGGCTCTCGCTGATCTTCCCGGGCGCCGTCGCAAGTTCCCAGCCGAGCGAGCGCGCGCTCTCCGCGTTCATCACCACCGGATGCGCCGCCTCCAGCGCGGCGATCTCGGCGGGCATCTCGCGGTCCGCCAGCGCCGCGCCCGCCCGCGCCAGCGCCACCGCGACACGCGCCATCAGCGCCTCGGTCTCCGGCGCCGCCTGCTTCCACGTCGGCGAGCGGCACAGCCCGACGCGTGGCGCGCCGTCCGGCCGGGCGTCCGGATCGCCCAGGTCGCGGCCCGAGACCGCGCCCACCAGCAGCGCGCAGTCGGCGACGCTGCGCGCCATCGCGCCGATCGTGTCCAGGCTTTCGGACATCACGCGCATGCCGAAGCGGTGGATCGTGTTGTAGCTGGGCTTGTAGCCGACCACCCCGCAATAGGCCGCGGGGCGGATCACGCTGCCCGCGGTCTGCGTGCCGAAGCCGAACGGCGCCATGCCATCGGCCACGCCCGCGGCGGTGCCGCTGCTGCTGCCGCCCGGCGTGTGCGCCGGGTTGCGCGGGTTCGCGGTCGGCCCCGGATGGCGCGTCGCGAACTCGGTCGTCACCGTCTTGCCCAGGATCACCGCGCCCGCCGCCCGCGCGGCGGCCACCGCCGCCGAATCTGCGCGCGCCTGCCAGCCCGCCCAGATCGGCGAGCCCTGGGCGGTTGGCATCCCCGCCACGTCGATCACGTCCTTCACCAGCAGCGGCAGGCCGGAAAGCGGCCCGTCCGGCGCCGCGGCGGCCGCGCGGCGCGCGCCCTCGGCGTCCAGATGGACGAAGGCGCGGATCGCGGGCTCGCGCTCGGCGATGCGGGCGAGGCAGGCCTCCGCCAGCGCGGCGGCGGTCAGCCGCCCGGCGCGCATCGCGGCGCGGGCCGCCGTGGCGGTCATCATCGCGGTCATCGTGGCGGGATCGGTCATGGGCGCTCCTGTCTGGGTCGTTCCCGTTTGGGGCGTTCCTGTCTGGCGGAAAGGCACGGGCCGGGCCATGTTCGCACCGATGGAGCCCGCCGAGCAGTCCCCCCGCGTGCGAGTCGGCCAGAGCGCCGACGGCACCTTCGTCTACGATCTCGACCGCTCGCCGGAGCTGCTTCCGGCGGTGCGCGGGCGCGATCTGGAAGCGGCGTGGGACGCGGCGCGCGAGGCCGCGCTGTCGGACCGCTGGGGCGCGCCGCGCTGCTTCCGGTTCCTGCGCAGCGACGGCTCGGTGACCGACCTGGCGCTCGCCGACCGCGACGCGCGCTGCTGGGCGGGCGCGGTGGACCGGCTCGCCGGCATCGGCACCTGCTACGGCCTTTCCATATTGCTGCGCCTGCTCGCCCTGGTCGCGCTGCTCGCCGAGGCGCCGTGGACCGCCGCGATGGTCCGGCTGCGGCGCGACGGCGCCGAACTGCACCCGCTGCTGCTGCGCGCCGCCGCGCAGGCCAGCCTGACCGACGATGCCCGCTTCGACGCCGAGGCGATCCGCGCCCGGCTCGGGCCGCTCGCCTCCCTCGCCGTCCTCAACCCGCCGGCTCCTGCCGCGCGCCTCGCAGGAGCCCCGCCATGATCCGCCGTTCCATCCGCAACGCCGCGATCCGGGCTTCGGCGCCGCTGCTGCTGCTTGCCGCCTGCGCCGAGGCGCCGCAGACGCCGCAGCAGCGCGCCAGCCAGGAACTTCTGAACGCCTGCCGGCAGCGCGCCGACCAGATATTCATGTCGCAGAACCGCGGCGCGCAGTACGAGACCAGCAACAGCCTGACGCCGTACTCGGCCGGCCCGAGCACCGGCCTGCCGACGCAGGGCCTGTCCGTGCGCTACGCCCGCGATCAGATGGTGGACGATTGCGTCCGCAACCTCGGCACGCAGACGCAGCGCAGCTCGAGCGGGTCGGTCGGCCCGCTGCCGCCGTCCGGCGCCGTCGCCGCGCCGCCCGCCGCCGCCGCCTCGCCGGCATCCCCGCCGCCCGCCTCGCTCTCGCTGCCGCCCGCCTCCGCCACGCCCGCCCAGCTCGCGGTGCCGCCGGGGCTGAACGCCAGGCCGGCGCCCTGACGCGGCCGGCGTTTCCAAGCCGCCGTTTCCAAGGGACCTGGGCTGCTCTAGAAGTGCAGGCAGTCCCACCCAGGCCGGAGGCGCCCAGTGAGCAAGATCGTCCGCACGGAACCCAACAAGATCCTCTCGAAAGCCGTCGAGTACCATAATTTCGTCTATTGTCAGGGTGTTACGGCCAAAGATGTCAGCAAGGACATCAAGGGCCAGACGCAGGAAGTCCTGGCCCAGATCGACGCGATCCTGGAGACGCACGGCACCGACAAGACCCGCCTCCTGCAGGCGCAGATCTGGGTGAAGGACATCCGCGACCGCGACGGCATGAACGAGGTCTGGACCGCCTGGCTGCCCGCCGGCGCCGCCCCGGCCCGCGCCTGCGTGGAGGCGAACATGGCCGATCCCCGCATCCTCGTGGAGATCATGGTCACCGCCTGCAAGTAAGCGCCGCGTTCCGCGTCATGGCCGCCCCCGGCTTGATCCGGGGGTTGGCCCAACTCTCCACGACCGTCCTTGCCGCTCCGCCGGCGCGCCGGCTCGGAATTCCGGCGCAACGCCGGACATCGGTTGCCAAGGCCATTGGTTACGAAGGCCATTGGTTACCAAGAAGCAAATAGCTTGCCACCGCGACTCGGCCGTTCACGCACCCCGTGAGCGGCCGATCTCATTTTGCGGCATTTTTGCCACACCCGTGATGCAGATTCGCCGCAAAACGGTTCACTTTCAAGTGATTAGGATCATTGTCCCGAAATTACGGTTTGTCCACAGGGTCAAAGCGGCGAAGTGGACCTCACGGCTTGTAACCGGGCTTTTCCCGGATTGTCACCGCTGCAACCCAGTTGCTACCCGGAATCAGGTCTGGGCTACGAACCAAAACGGGGATTAACGGAATGCGGGTGCGCACGGCTGGCAGCAGGATTCTGTTTCTCAGTTCCTTCCTGGCTCTGGGTCTGCCTGTCGCCTCGAACGCCGCGTCCGCCACATCGGGTTCCGCCAAGCATCACCCCTCGTCCGCCTCGGGCGACATGAGCACCGCCAGCCGCCGCGCCGCCTATCAGCGCACGCACGGCCACATCCAGGTCGCTCACGCCACGCGCGGCAAGGGCTCCGCCCGCGTCTCCCACTGGTCCGGCATCTCCTGCGTGCCCTTCGCGCGCGCCGAGTCCGGCATCGACGTCGCCGGCAACGCCTGGCAGTGGTGGAACAACGCCGCCGGCGTCTATGCCCGCGGCCATGTGCCGGAGCCCGGCAGCGTCCTCAGCTTCGCCGCCAACGGCCGGATGCGCCTCGGCCACGTCGCCGTCGTGAAGCACGTCATCAACCCGCGCGAGATCGAGATCGACCACGCCAACTGGGCCGGCGCGCGCGGCGGCATCGCCCGCAACGTCGATGTCGTGGACGTGTCGGAGAACAACGACTGGACCGCCGTCCGCGTCGGCCTCGGCCGCAGCGGCGATTTCGGCAGCGTCTATCCGACCAACGGCTTCATCTACGACCGCCCGGACACCGGCACGATGCTCGCCGCCGCGTCCGCCCCGGCGCCGCAGCCGGTCCTGAACCCGGCGCCGAACGATCTGCGCTCCTACGCGCAGCGCGCCGCCGACGGCGAGAGCTTCGACGAAGTCGCCGAAGCCCCCGCGCCGCGCACCTCCTATTCGCACAGCTACCACCACAAGGCCTCGGCGCCCGTCCATCGCAAGCCGGCCCGCCCCGCCAAGACCACGACCGCCCAGCGCTAGGCCCGCGCCCGTTCCGTCATGGCCTGCGAAGGCGGGCCAGCCCGGTCTTCGGAGCAGCGGCCGGCCCCCGTTACCCCCCAAGGCTCTCCCGCAGCATCCCCAGCGCATGTCCCACCACGGCCGCGCGCACCGTGGCGCGGTCGCCGGGGAAGACCATCGGCTCGGCCCGCGTCGGCCGGCCCGTCGCGGCCACGCCGAACCACACCAGCCCCACCGGCTTCTCCGCGCTGCCGCCGCCGGGGCCCGCCACCCCCGTCACCGCCACCGCGATCGAGGCGCGCGAACGCGCCAGCGCGCCTTCGGCCATCGCGCGGGCGACCGGCTCGCTCACCGCGCCGGACGCCGCGATGGTCTCCGCCGGCACGCCCAGCACCTCGGTCTTCGCCGCGTTGGAGTAGGTGACGAAGCCGCGGTCCACCACGTCGGAGGCGCCCGCGACCGCGGTCAGCGAAGCGGCGATCAGCCCGCCCGTCACGCTCTCCGCCGTCGCCAGCATCACGCCGCGCTCCCGGCACGCCTGCAGCAGCGACTCCGCTTCGGCCAGCATCTCCGCCGGCATCTCGGCCGGCATCTCTTCCGGCTCGGCGGGGCCGGTCATGCCGGGTGCGCCTCGATCACGCCCGCCTTGATCGCCTCCAGGAACAGCCGGTGGTCGCGCTCGGTCTGCGCGGCGTAGGCCATCGCGAAGCCCGCCACCGCCACGTCGAAGGCGGTGCCGCTGCCCATGTAGCCCGCGATCTGCGCCGCATCGCCCGACCGCGCATGCGCCCGCGCCAGCGTCTGCCCGCATAGCAGCGCGTGATACGGCAGCGCCGCGTCCGCGATCTGCGACCCGATCATCGCCATGCGCTGATCCTTCAACTGCCGCACATAGCAATGCCGGTCGTCGCCCGCGTCCTGCGTCCAGCCCAGGAACACGTCGGTCACGGTCTGCATCAGCCGCTGCCCGGTCACCACCCGCTTGCCCTGGTTGGCATACTGGCTGCGTCCCGCGTAGGGCGCGAGCACCGAGGCCTGCGCCTCCTTCGCCTGCAGCAGCAGCACATGCCCGTCGGCGCTGGCGAACAGCCCGATCGCGCAGAACGTCCCCACGCTGCCCACGCCCACCACCTTGAACGCCAGGTCCGCCAGCCGGTAGCGCGACAGCAGCGCCGCGCGCTCCTCCGGCAGCGTCGCGGCGTAGGAGGCGAAGGCGGTGCGCGCCGCCAGTTCGTGCGTGTCGTCCGCCTTGCGGGTCAGCGGCACGATCAGCGGCGGGCGCGCGCGGATGCGCCAGCCGCCGCGCTCGCGCTCCAGCAGCTTCGGATAGTGCCGCTGCGAGGCCAGCGTCACCTCCTGAAGCGTGCGCATCTCCCGCTCGCGCAGCCGCCCGTCCGGAATGCCGGCCAGCACGTCGGCCACATGCGTGCGCGACCGCCACGCCACCAGCGGATCGAGCCGCGACAGATGCGCCATCTGCTCGCGGTAGGCGGTGACGACGGACCGCGCCAGCGCGCGGCACGCCTTGGGCGGCAGCCCGCGCCCGCGCGCGTCCACCACGAAGCTCGTCGCCAGCCGCTTCAGGTCCCACTCGAAGGGCGCGGGCAGCGTCTCGTCGAAATCGTTCACGTCGAACACCGGCGCGCCCTCGGGGGAGGCGAAGGTGCCGAAATTGGCGTGGTGGCAGTCGCCGCAGGCCTGCACCATCAGCCCGCTCGCGGGCGTCGCGGCCAGATCGGCCGCCATCACCGCCGCCGCGCCGCGCAGGAAGGCGAAGGCCGATTGCCGCATCCGGTCGTAGCGGATCGGCAGCAGGCTCGGGATGCGGTGCCGTCCGGTCTCGATCAGCGTGTGCACCGGGTCGGCGCGGCCCGCGGGCTGCGTCCACAGCGCCTGCAACCGGCGCGGCACCAGCTTGCGCAGGTCGTGGCCGATCCGCCGCCGGTCGGCAACGGTCGGCGGCGCTTCGGGCGAGACAAGCTCGAGCGGCATCGGCGCTGGCGTGACCGTTACGGGAATGGTGGAAACAAAGCGCAGCGGGGCGTCCGGTGCAAGTCAAGTGACAGGTCGATGGAACGGATTCCGGGGCGCCGCCGCTTGACAGGCTCCGACATTTCCAAAGTAATGGAGATATGGAGAAGGAACACGCGCTTGCCGCCCTCGCGGCCCTCGCCCAGGGCACGCGGCTCGACATCCACCGCCTGCTCGTCCAGGCCGGGCCGCAGGGCCTGCCGGCGGGCGCCATCGCTGCGCGGCTCGGCCTCGCCTCGGCGACGCTCGCCTTCCACCTGAAGGAACTGAAGGCCGCACGTCTCGCCACCTGCACCCGCCAGGGCCGCTCGCTGATCTACGCCGCCGCCTATCCGACGATGAACGACCTGCTCGCCTACCTGACCGAGAACTGCTGCGGCGCGGGGGAGGGTGCCTGCCTGCCCGTCTGCGCCGCCCCCGCCCTGCCAGAGAAAAGGAGCGCCTGACCATGCCCGACACCCACCGCGACACCGCCGAGATCAAGGACATGGTGCGCGCCCGCTACGGCGGCATCGCGGCGGGAACGGCGCCTGCGGACGACGCGCTGGCTTCCTCCTGCTGCGGCACCGGCGCGGCCGCGGCCCTGCGCGGCAAGGCGCGGGAGATGGGCTATTCCGAGGGCGACCTCGCCGCGATCCCGGACGGCGCCAATCTCGGCCTCGGCTGCGGCAACCCGCAGGCCATCGCCGCGCTGCGGCCCGGCGAGACGGTGGTGGATCTCGGCAGCGGGGCAGGGTTCGACTGCTTCCTCGCCGCCCGCCAGGTCGGGCCCGAGGGCCGCGTCATCGGCGTGGACATGACGCACGAGATGCTGGCCCGCGCGCGCGCCAACGCCGCCCGCATCGGCGCCGCCAACGTCGAGTTCCGCCTGGGCGAGATCGAGCACCTGCCGATCGCCGACAACACCGCCGACGCCATCCTGTCGAACTGCGTCGTCAACCTCGTGCCCGACAAGGCGCAGGTCTTCCGCGAGGCGTTCCGCGTGCTCAAGCCGGGCGGCCGGCTCGCGATCTCGGACGTGGTGAACACAAGGCCGCTGCCCGCCGATCTCGCGTCCGATCCCGCGCTGCTCTGCGGCTGCGTCGCGGGCGCCGCGCCGCGCCTGGAGATCGAGGCGTGGCTGCAGGCCGCCGGCTTCCGCGACATCGCCGTGACGGTCCGGCCGGAAAGCCGCGACCTCGTCGCCTCCTGGGCGCCCGGCCGCGGCATCGAGGACTTCGTCGCCTCCGCCACCGTCGAAGCCCGCAAGCCCGCCGCGGGCGAAGCCTGCTGCGCGCCCGCCTGCTGCGGATGAGCTGATCGCCGCCGCCAACCGGCGCTTGCCTGCGCTCCATATTTCTGCGAAATTGGAAATATGGAATTATCAGAGGCAAGCGCCGCCTTCGCGGCTCTCTCGGTTGACGCGCGGCTCGGCCTTCTCCGGCTCCTGCTCGCCGCCGGCCCGTCCGGCCTGCCGGCCGGGGACCTTGCGGCACGGCTCGGACTCCCGGCCTCGACGGCCTCCTTCCACCTGAGCGCGCTGGAGCGTGCCGGCTTGACCCAGTCCTCGCGCCAGGGGCGGCACATCCGCCATGCCGCGCGCATCGTCGGACTGCGCAACCTGCTCGGCTTCCTGACCGAGACCTGCTGCGGCGGGCGCCCCGACCTGTGCGGCGACCTCTCGCGCCTGCTTCCCGCGCCGGAGGAGGAGACGAAGGGCATGACCCCCGCGTTCAACGTGCTGTTCCTGTGCACCCATAATTCGGCCCGCTCGATCATGGCCGAGGCGATCCTGAACCGGATCGGCGGCGGCAGGTTCCGCGCCTACTCGGCCGGCTCCGACCCGATCGCATCGCCGAACCCCGAGGTTCTGTCCAAGCTCGCGGCTCTCGGCCACGACACGAACCGGTTGCGCAGCAAGTCCTGGCACGAGTTCACCGGCCCCGACGCGCCGCGCATGGACTTCGTGCTGACCCTCTGCGACCAGCCCGAAGGCCAGGTCTGTCCCGATTTCGGCGCCATCCCGGTCACCGCCGCCTGGCCGCTGCCCGATCCGGCGAAGTTCACCGGCAGCCCGGTCGAGCGCGCGGCGCTGCTGAACGAGCTGTACGCGGGCCTGCGCCGGCGCATCGAGATCTTCGTGGCCCTGCCGTTCGCCTCGCTCGACCGGCTTTCGTTGAAGGCGCGGCTCGATCAGCTTGGCGGCGCGTTGCAGTCCTCGTCGGCGCGCTGATCGTGCGCGTCGGGATCAACGGCATGGGCCGCATCGGCCGCCTCGCGCTGCGGGCGGCGATGGGCGGGATGTTCCGCCCGGCGGACGATCCGCGCGCCGGCAACCGGCTCGATGTCGTGCATGTCAACGAGGTGAAGGGCGGCGCGGCGACCGCGGCGCATCTGCTCGAGTTCGACAGCGTGCATGGCCGCTGGCGCGAGAGCTTCGGCCACGAGGATGGCCGCGCCATCGTCGTCGGCGGCCGCCGCATCGGCTATTCCGAGGCGGCGACGCCCGATTCGGTGCCCTGGGGCGATCTGGGCTGCGACATCGTGCTGGAATGCACCGGCAAGTTCCTCAGGCGCCAGCAGCTCGACGGCTATTTCGCGCGCGGCGTGAAGCGGGTGATCGTGGCGGCGCCGGTAAAGGAAGCCGGCGCGCTCAACATCGTCATCGGCGTGAACGACCATCTGTACGATCCGCGCGAGCATCGGCTTCTCACCGCCGCATCCTGCACGACGAACTGCCTCGCGCCCGTGGTGAAGGTGCTGCACGAGGCGGTCGGCATCCGCCACGGCCAGATCACCACCATCCATGATCCGACCAACACCAACGTCATGGTCGATGCGCCGCATAAGGACCTGCGGCGCGCGCGCTCGGCGATGCTGTCGCTGTCGCCGACCACGACCGGCAGCGCCACCGCCATCGCGCTGATCTATCCCGAATTGAAGGGCAAGCTGAACGGCCACGCCGTGCGCGCGCCGGTGCTCAACGCCTCGCTCACCGACTGCGTGTTCGAGATGCAGCGCGCCGTCACCGCCGAGGAAGTCAACGCGCTGTTCCAGCAAGCCGCCGCCGGTCCGCTCGCCGGCATCCTCGGCTATGAAACGCGCCCGCTGGTTTCCGCCGACTACGCGAACGACACGCGCAGCGCCGTCGTCGATGCGCTCAGCACGATGGTCACGGACGATACGTTGCTGAAGGTGTATGCGTGGTACGACAACGAGGCGGGCTATGCCTGCCGCATGGTCGATCTCGCCAACATCGTCATCGCCCGGGGCGCATGATGTCCGCGGTCCGCAACTACGCCATCGTCACCAGCGCGTATTTCCTCTTCACTGTCACCGACGGCGCCATCCGCATGCTGGTGCTGCTGCACTTCTATGCGCTTGGCTACACGCCGTTCACGCTGGCCTTCCTCTTCTTGCTGTACGAGTCGGCCGGCATCTTCGCCAACCTCGCCGGCGGCTGGCTGGCCACGCATTACGGCATCCCGCGCATGCTGGCCTGCGGCCTCGCGGCGCAGATCGGCGGGCTGTGCATGCTCTCCGCGCTCGACCCGGCCTGGGGCGCCGCGGCCTCGGTCGCCTGGGTGGTCGCGGCGCAGGGCATCGCGGGCGTCGCCAAGGACCTGACCAAGACCGCCTCGAAAAGCGCGATCAAGGCGACATCGCAGGATGGCGCTGGGCAGTTGTTCCGCTGGGTCGCATGGTTCACCGGGTCGAAGAACGCGACCAAGGGCGCGGGCTTCTTCATCGGCGGCTTCCTGCTGCAAACGGTCGGCTTCCGGCCCGCGCTCTGGCTGATGGCGGCGATGCTCGCCGTCGTGCTGGCCGGCGTGCTGCTCTTGCTGCCGCGCACGCTGGGCAAGGCGAAGGCGTCCAAGAGCTTCCGCGAGTTGTTCGCCAAGAGCCGCGCGGTGAACCTGATGGCGGCGGCCCGTATCTTCCTGTTCGGCGCGCGCGACGTGTGGTTCGTGGTCGGGCTGCCGGTGTTCCTCTACGGCGCCGGCTGGCACTACATGGGGGTCGCCGGTTTCCTTGCGGTGTGGACCATCGCGTATGGCGGGGTGCAGGCGGCGGCGCCGGCGATGGTGCGGCGCAGCCGCGACGGGCTCAGCCGCGAGGTGCCGGCGGCGCGATGGTGGGGCGCGCTGCTGACCGTCATCCCCGCCGCGCTCGCCCTCGCGATTGGGCTGCCCGGGATGCCGCGCCCCGATCTGGTGCTGGTGGCCGGGCTGCTGGTGTTCGGCTTCGTGTTCGCGGTTATTTCCTCGCTGCATTCCTATCTCGTGCTGGCGTATGCCGGCTCCGAGAAGGCGGCCGAGGATGTGGGCTTCTACTACGCCGCCAACGCGGCGGGACGCCTGCTGGGCATCCTGCTGTCGGGCCTGCTCGTGCAACTCGCCGGCATGCCCGGCTGTCTCTGGGGTTCCGCCGTCATGCTCGCGCTCTGTTTCGCCATCACCGCCCTGCTGCCCACCGGCGCCGCCCGCCCGGTGGCCGCATGAGCGCCACCGCCGCCGCGCAGGCCGCGCCGCGCCCGGCGATGGGCGTCTTCGAGCGCTTCCTCACGCTCTGGGTCGCGCTCTGCATGGCGGCCGGAATCGTGCTGGGCCAGATCGTCCCCAGCGTGTTCCACGCGCTCGGCAACGCGACCGTCGCGCAGGTCAACCTGCCGGTCGCGGTCCTCGTGTGGCTGATGATCGTGCCGATGCTGCTGAAGATCGACCCCGCCGCGCTGCGCGAGGTGGGACAGCACTGGCGCGGCATCGCCGCCACGCTCGGCGTCAACTGGCTGGTCAAGCCGTTCAGCATGGCGCTGCTCGGCTGGCTGTTCGTCGGCCACCTGTTCCGCCCCTGGCTGCCCGCCGGGCAGATCGACAGCTACATCGCCGGCCTCATCCTGCTCGCCGCCGCGCCCTGCACGGCGATGGTGTTCGTCTGGTCGAACCTCGTCGATGGCGAGCCGCATTTCACGCTGAGCCAGGTCGCGCTGAACGACACGATCATGGTGCTCGCCTTCGCGCCGCTGGTCGGGCTGCTGCTCGGCCTGTCCGCGATCGTCGTGCCCTGGGACACGCTGTTCCTGTCGGTCGTGCTCTACATCGTCGTGCCGGTCGCGGCGGCGCAGCTCTGGCGGCGCGCGCTGATCGCGAAG
>JAFEFJ010000123.1 GCA_018240635.1 Pseudomonadota bacterium
GGCCCGGCTTGGCCGGGCCATCCACGTCTTTGGTTGCAGACGGAAGCAAGACGTGGATGGCCCGCCTGCGCGGGCCATGACGGTTTGAGTTAGGCCAGGAACGCGCGCAGCACCGGCGCCCATTTCTCGGCATCGAGGCCCGAGGCGAGGTGGCCGCGGTCGCTGTCGATCTCGAAGTATTCGGCCGCGACGCCGGCTTCCTTCAGCGCCGCCATCGTGGGATCGCGCAGCGAGGGCGGGAACAGCGCGTCGGTGCGCGACAGCACGAAAAGCACGCGCGCCGCGATGCGGTTCAGCTTCGGCCGCACGTCGTAGCGGAGCGAGGCCTTGCGCAGCGCGATCAGCGAGTTCGGATCGAACACCTTTCCCCATTCGGCGGCGATGCGGCGGATCTCCGCCTCCCGCGCTGCGGGATCGGGGAAGCGCGGCGCGAGATCGGCTTCCAGCCCGTAGCCCTTCAGCGTGCGCACGCGCAGATCCGTCATCGTCTCGGCCATGCGCGGATCGCCGTAGTGGTGCCCGCCGTTCCAGGCGGGATTGGCGGCGAAGGTTTCCACCATGCGGTCCACGCTGCCGAGATCGGCCGAGGCATGGACCGAGGTCACGACGGGGGCGACGCGGTCCATGAAGCCCGGATGATCGACCGCCCACTGGAACGCCTGGAACCCGCCATAGGACGGCCCCACCACGGCGTGCAGATGTTTCACGCCCAGATGTTCGACCAGCGCGCGCTGCTGCGCGACGATGTCGGAGACGGTGATGTCCGGGAAGTCCGGCCCGTAGGGGCGGCCGGTGCGCGGGTCGATGCTGGCGGGGCCGGTGGAGCCGAAGGACGAGCCGAGCATGTTCGAGGAAACGACGAACATCCTGTCCGTATCGACGGGCTTGCCGGGTCCGACGAGCGCGCCCCACGATCCTTCCGACGCGCCGGCGCCGCCGACGGCGAAATGCTGGCTGCTGGTGAAGCCATGCGTCAGCAGGATCGCGTTGCGGCCATCGGGGGCGAGGCGGCCCTGCGTGACGTAGGCGATCTTCACTTCCGGCAGCACGCCGCCATCCTGCAGGCGCACATCCGCGCGCCGGAACACGCCCTCGGTCGCTGTCATCCCCTGGCTCCTCCGTGAAGGCGGCATCACACCATCGCGGCGGGCGACCCTCAAGCCGCGGGGCGTCGCCGGGGCGCGGGGCATTGCCGGGGCGGGCGCCGTGCCGCACGATGGCGCATCCCCGTCATCCAAAGCACCGCATGACCGACACGCTTCGCATCGCCCATTGCGCCGACATCCATCTGGATGGCTCGGCGCAGGGGCGGGAGTTCTACCGCGACGCCTTCGCCGCCGCGCTGGCCGAGATGCGTGCCCACGCGCCGGACCTGATGCTGTTCGCGGGCGACCTGTTCGACAGCAACCGCGCCACGCCGGAAACAGTCGCCTGGGCGATGGACGCGCTGGCGGCGCAGCCGTTCCCGATCGTGATGATCCCCGGCAACCACGACTGCATGGAGGACGGATCGATCTTCCACCGGCACGATTTCGGCGCGCTGCCGAACGTGCGGGTGCTGACCCATCCCGAGGGCGAGATGGCGCATCTGCAGGAGCTGGGCGTCGCCGCCTGGGGCAAGGGGATGGTGGAGCACCATCCCGGCTACCGCCCGCTGGGCGGGATTCCGCCGCGTCCGGTGGGCTGCCGCTGGTACGTCGCGCTGGCGCATGGGCTGCTGGTGCCGAAGGGCGACCGCACCGACCGGTCCTCGCCCATCCACATGCATGAGATCGAGGCGGCGGAGTGCGACTACATCGCGCTCGGCCATCACCACGCGGCGCTGGAGATTGCGATGCCGCGCGGCGGGCGGGCGGTGTTCTCCGGCTCGCCCACCGACCGGCTGGGCCGCGGCGCGACCTACGCGATCGCCGAACTGACCGAGGGCGCGGCGCCCGCCGTCACCATCCACACCGTCGCCGCCTCGGCGTCCTGGCCGGGGTTCTGAGCGGGCCGCGCCGGACTGCACCCGACGGCCGGGCAGCCGCGCAGCGCGGGCTTGCGTTGCGGGGGCGCAATCCTTCATCTTGAGGAGAAGGACGGCCCGCAAGCCGTTCGAATGGTTTGCAACACCCCAGGAGGCGAGATGCCGCGGCAGGGTGGCGGCCCGGAGCGACCGGCGGCGTGGGCGGCGGCGCGGGCGGCGTGGCTGGCGGTGGCGGGGCTCGGGCTCGGGCTGGCGGGCTGCGCCTCGGGCGGCGGCTCGTCGGCGGCGGGGAACTACGTGGGCGGCACGGTCGGGCTGGAATGCGCGCCCTTCGCCCGCGCGCTGACCGGCGTGCGCCTGTCGGGCGATGCCGCCGACTGGTGGCCGCAGGCGGCCGGGCGCTACCAGCGCGCCGGCACGCCCGCGCCGGGCAGCGTGCTGGTGCTGAAGCGCGACGGGCGGCTGCCCTACGGCCATGTCGCCGTCGTCTCGAAGGTGCTGTCCTCGCGCGAGATCCTGGTGACGCAGGCGAACTGGGTGCATCACCGCGTGACGGAGGATCAGCCGGTCGTGGACGTGTCGATCCTGAACAACTGGTCGGTGGTGCGGATGTACTGGCCGCCTTCGGGCCAGTTGGGATCGCACGAATACCCGGCCTACGGCTTCATCCGTCCGGCACGCGCGCTGTCGCACGACGAGATCGCCGCCGGCACGCCGCGCGCCATCCGCGTTGCGACCGGCGGCTGAACCGGGCCCCCGCTGACCGGAACCGCAATCCGGTGTAGCCTTGCCGCATGACACCGAGGGGACGCGGCACATGAGCGGATACCTGCGGAGCGGCATCTTCCTGGCGCCGTTCCATAACCTGAACGAGAACCCCACGCTCGCGATCGAGCGCGATATGGAGCTGGTGCAGCACCTCGACCGGCTGAACTACAGCGAGGCCTGGATCGGCGAGCATCATTCCGGCGGCTTCGAGATCATCGCGAGCCCCGAACTGTTCATCGCCGCCGCCGCGGAACGCACGCGGCATATCCGGCTCGGCACCGGCGTTGTTTCGCTGCCCTATCACAATCCGTTCATGCTGGCCGACCGGATGGTGCAGCTCGATCACATGACGCGCGGGCGGGCGATGTTCGGCGTGGGTCCGGGCGCGCTGGTGCACGACGCGATGAAGATCGGCATCAAGGCCGAGCAGCAGCGCCCGCGCATGGACCAGGCGCTGGATGTGCTGGTGCGCCTGCTGCGCGGCGAGAGCGTGACCGAGAAGACCGACTGGTACGACCTGAAGGACGCGCAGCTTCAGGTGCCCTGCTACACGCAGCCGGTGATGGAGATGGCGGTGGCGGCCTCGCGCTCGCCCACCGGCGCGCTGGCGGCGGGGCGGCACGGCATCGGCATGCTGTCGATCGGCGGCACCAGCCCCGACGCGATCAAGCACCACGCCAACAACTGGCGGATCTACGAGGAGCAGGCGCGGCTCAACGGCCATGCGGCGCACCGCCGGAACTGGCGGATGGTGACGCTGATCCACATCGCCGAGACGCGCGAGAAGGCGCGCGAGAACGTGCAGCACGGCATCCACGCCTTCCGCAACTACTTCAACGATGTCGCGACCTTCCCCATCGTCCCGCCGGACGTGGAGGACCCCTATACCTTCTTCGTGGAGACCGGCGCGGGCTGCATCGGCACGCCCGACGACGCCATCGCCTATATCGAGAATCTGCTGAAGGGCACGGGCGGCTTCGGCGCGATCCTGGAGCTGGCGCACAACTGGGCGGACTGGGAGCAGACCAAGCGCCACTACGAATTGATGGCGCGCTACGTCCATCCGCATTTCCAGGACAGCCGCCGCCTGCGCATCGAGAGCTACGACTTCGCGCGCGACCACCACGAGGAATTCGGCAGCCAGTCCCGCGCCGCGGTGCAGGCGGCGATCGACAAGCACAAGGCGCCGAAGGCGGCGGAGTAGCGCCCTCTTTGGCTTCCCTCTCCACCCCTGGGGGTGGAGAGGGTTGGGAGAGGCGGGGGATTCCAGGGGCGCTCGAGTCTCCCGCGTGATCGCCACCTATCTTCCCGGCGGCTCGGCCCACCTCACCCTCCCACGGCTTCGCCGCGGACCCCTCCCTCTCCCCCCCGCGCGCGGGCGGAGAGGGGCTGTTTGGCGGGGTGGCGGGATCGGCGTCCGATCTGATAGGCGGGATCGCATGATCTTCACCATCGCCATCCTGCTCGCGACCGCCGTCGTGCTGGTCTCGGTCTCCCGCCGCCTCGGGCTCGGCAGCGTTCTCGGCTATCTCGTGGGCGGCGCGCTGATCGGGCCATCCGGCTTGCGCCTTATCACCGACGTGGAGGAAATCCACGGCGTCTCGGAACTCGGCATCGTCATGCTGCTGTTCCTGATCGGGCTGGAGGTGCGGCCGCAGCGGCTGTGGGTGATGCGCAAGGCCGTCTTCGGCCTGGGCACCGCGCAGGTCGTGGCCACCGCCGCAGTGATCGCGAGCGGGCTTCATCTGTTCGGGCTGGACTGGCCGGGCGCGGCGGTGATCGGCGCGGGGCTCGCGCTGTCCTCCACCGCCATCGTGCTGCCGATGCTGGGCGAGCGCGACCTGCTGGGCACGCCGTCCGGGCGCAACACGTTTTCCGTCCTGCTGTTCCAGGACCTGGCGTTCATTCCGCTGGTGGCGGCCGTCCCGCTACTGGCGGGCGGCATGGCGGCGCCCAAGGCGCCGGAGGCGGTGCCGTGGCTGGAGGCCGGGAAGGCCGTCGCCGCCATCGCGGCGATCCTGGTGGGCGGCCGCTTCCTGATCCGCCCCGCCTTCCGCGCCATCGGCGGCGCGCGCACGCCCGAGGTGTTCACGGCGCTCGCGCTGTTCGTGGTGGCGGGCAGCGCCTCGCTCGCGGGCCTTGCCGGTCTGTCGATGTCGCTGGGCGCGTTCCTGGGCGGCGTGCTGCTGTCGGACTCGGAATACCGCCACGAGGTGCAGGCCGACGTGGAGCCGTTCGAGGGCCTGCTGCTGGGCTTCTTCTTCCTGTCGGTCGGCATGTCGGCGAACCTGTCGCTCGCGGTGCGGGAGCCACTGTTCTTCGCCGCCGCCGTTCCCGGCCTGATGGCGGCGAAGATCGTGGTGGCGTTCATGCTGTCGAAGCTGTCGGGCGGCACCACGCGCACCGCGACGCGCTTCGCCTTCGCCCTGCCGCAGGGCAGCGAGTTCAGCTTCGTGCTGTTCGCCGCCGCCGTGGATGTGGGCGCGCTGACGCAGGCGGCGTCGGAGCGCGCGACGCTCGCCATCGCGCTGTCGATGGCGCTGACGCCGCTGCTGTTCGCGCTGTCGGAGAAGGTGATCGTGCCGCGCACCGGCATGGTGCCGAAGACCGCCTACGACACGATCGAGGACGACGGCTCGCCCGTGATCATCGTGGGCTTCGGCCGCGTCGGGCAGATCGTCGGCCGCGTGCTGAAGCTGCGCGGCATCGACTTCACCGCGCTGGAGCAGGACAGCGAGCAGGTGGAGGTGATCCGCCGCTTCGGCACCAAGGTGTATTACGGCAATCCCTCCCGCCCCGACCTGCTGCGCGCCGCCGGCGCCGAGCGCGCCAAGCTGTTCATCGTCGCGCTGGAGAACATGGAGGAATCGCTCGCCGTGATCGACATGGTCCGGCGCACCTTCCCCAACCTGCGCATCATCGCGCGCGCGCGCAACCGGCGGCACGCGCATCAGCTCATGGACCGCGGCATCGAGCTGTTCGTGCGCGAGACGTTCCATTCCAGCCTGCGCATGGGGGAGATGGCGCTGACCGCGCTCGGCGTGCCGGAGCCGGAGGCGAAGCGCGCGGTGGCGCTGTTCGCCGAATACGACGAGCGCGCGCTGATCGCGACGCACGCCTTCTACGACGACGAGCGGCAACTGATCCAAAGCAGCAAGGACACGGCGGCGGAACTGGCGGGGCTGCTGGAGTCGGATCGCGAGGAACGCGCCCAGGCCGGGACGGAGCAGGCGGCGGCGGCCGAGTAGTTGCGGCGTTGCCCGGCATTCCCGCAGCGCCATAACATCGCGAAACGAACGCGCTCGGCGGGGGTACGATGACCGGACTGGGACATCTGGTGGCGGACGTGCCGCCGGTCGGGCGTTTCGCGCTCATCATGGCGATGGCGGCGCTGGTTCCGTTCGGCGCGCGGGTCTGCCGCGTGCCGGCCTGCGTCGGCTACATCCTGGTGGGCGTTCTGATCGGCCCGCATCTGCTCGGCCTCGTGCCGCCGCACGACGAGATCGCGGATTTCCTCTCCGATCTCGGCAAGCTGCTGCTGATGTTCTTCGTCGGCCTGGAGATCGACCTGATGCAGTTCGCGGCGCAAAAGACGCGCGCGGCGATCTTCGGCGTGCTGACCTTCGCCTTCCCGATGGCCGCCGGCACCGCCGCCGGGCTTGCGTTCGGCTACGGCACGATCTCCGCGATCCTGATCGGCTCGCTGCTCGCTTCCCACACGCTGATCGGCTTTCCCATCGTGGAGCACACCGGACAGGCGGCGCGGCCCGCCGTGGTGGTGACGGTCGGGGCCACGGTGCTGACCGACATGCTCTCGCTGCTGGTGCTGGCCGCCTGCCTCGCCGCGCATCGCAGCGGCTTCGATCCGGTGGGCCTGATCGTGCAGGTGGCGGAACTCGCCGCCTTCGCCGTCATCGTGGTGTTCGTGCTGACGATCCCCGGACGCCGGCTGGACAAGCTGCTGGGCCGCAACGAGGAAGCGCGCTTCGCCGTGCTGCTGGTGATCGTCTGCCTTGCCGCCACCGTCGCGGAGGCGATCCAGCTTGAAGGCATCATCGGCGCCTTCCTGGCGGGGCTCGCGGTCAACCGCGTCACGCACGGCACCGAGGCGCGGCACCGGCTGGCCTTCTTCGGCCATGTGCTGTTCATCCCCGCCTTCTTCGTGGTGACGGGCTTCCTGATCGACATGGCCGCGATGGGCCGCACGCTGGCGACCGGGCTGCCGCTCGTGGTGGCGATCGTAGGCGGGCTGATCGCATCGAAATGGGTCGCCGCCGAAATCGCCGGGCGGGTCTGGAAGTTCGGGGCCGGGGACCGCGGGCTGATGGCCTCGCTGACGATCCCGCAGGTGGCGGCGACGCTTGCCTCGGCGCTGGTCGGCTACGACGCGGTGAACGCGGCGGGGGTGCGGCTGCTGGATCAGCGGATGCTGAACACGGTGCTGGTGCTGGTGGTGGTCACGTCGGTGTTCGGCCCGGTGATGACGGAGATCTACGCCAAGCGCCTTGCGGGGCGGCACGCGCCCGCGCCAGCCGGCGCGGCGGCCGAGTGATGCGGGCGGCGCTGCTTGGGCTGCTCGGCCTGCTGCTGGCGGGCTGCGTCACGCCGCTGCGCCCGGTCAACCAGCCGCTGGCCGAGGGGCCGGACGGCGTGCCCGATTTCGACGCCAATTACGGCCTGGCGCCCTATGTGCGCCGGGTGGCCGAGGGGCGGCTGACCTCGCCCGACGCGGCGGGCAGCGACATATTGCTGTTCGTGACCTTCTCCGGCGGCGGCAAGCGGTCGGCGGCCTTCGCGCACGGCGCGCTGCGGGGCTTGCGCGACATTCCGCTGCACCGCCCCGACGGGCGGAAGGTGACGATGCTGAACGCGTTGGACTATCTGGCGGGCGTCTCGGGCGGCAGCTTCCCGGCGGCGCATTTCGGCCTCTACCGCGACAAGAGCTTCGAGACGTTTCCCGCCGAGTTCCTGCACGTGGACATCAACGCCTATATCTGGGGCATCTATCTGCTGCCGTGGAACTGGGAGTGGATCGCCAATCCCGGCACCGGCACGAACGACTACATGGCGCGGGTGTACGACCAACTGATGTTCCACGGCGCGACCTTCGCCGATCTTGCGAAGCGCGGCCGGCCGATCGTGTCGATCACCGCGACCGACATCGCCAACGGCGCGACGTTCCCATTCCTGGGAACCAATTTCGGACTGCTGTGCTCGGACCTGAACAGCTATCCGATCGCCGACGCGGTGGCGGCGAGCAACGCGTTTCCCGGCCTGTTCAGCCCGGTCAACCTGAAGAGCTATGCCGCGCGGTGCCACGGCAAGCGCCCGCCGCTGGCGGCCAAGCC
The DNA here is from genome assembly GCA_018240635.1 of Pseudomonadota bacterium. Classification (GTDB taxonomy): domain Bacteria; phylum Pseudomonadota; class Alphaproteobacteria; order Acetobacterales; family Acetobacteraceae; genus JAFEFJ01. Next base: position 8,083 of record JAFEFJ010000123.1, read on the forward strand.
ATCGGTGACGCCGCCGGAGAGCGAGACGGCGGCGGCGCGCCGGCGCGAGCTGGCCCGTCTGCAGAACATCTATGCGGACCCGGACCGGACGAAGTGGGTCCACCTGTCCGATGGGGGGATCGCCGACAACCTTGCGATGCGCGGCCTGCTGAACTTCTTCATCGTGCTGCAGGCGCAGGGCCAGTTGTTCCACGAGGTGGCGCTGGGAACACGGCGCATTCTGGTGGTCAGCGTGGACGGAGAGGCGTCCAATCCCTCCACGCTCGGGCAGCAACACTACATGGGCGGCTTGTTGCAGGTGATATCGGCGGCCAGCGGCGCGCAGATCGACGCCTACAACTTCGAGACCCTGGCGCTGGCCCGAGAACAGGTGCGGCATCTGGCGGACCGCATCCGCGCGGAGCGCTGCGCCGCCGGGCCGGTGATCAACGGCCATCCGTGCGACGACGTGAAGGGCGAGTTGGTGCATCTGGCGCTGTCCGACATCCGCGACCCGCTTTGGCGCGAGCGGCTGTCGTCGATTCCGACGGGCTTGACGATCCCCGACGAGGACGCGGATGCGCTGGTGCGCTATGGCGAGGCGCTGGTGCGGGACGACGCGGTGATCAACCGGGTGGCGGCGGAGGCGGATTTCCCGCCGCCCGGCCCGGCGGTGGTGACGCGGCCGGGACTGCGCGCGTCGCGGTAGGTGTTCAACCGTCGGCGAAGGCGTCGGTGGCGCGGATCAGGCAGTCGAGGATGCCCGGTTCGCTGAACGCGTGGCCGGCGCCTTCGATCAGGTGGAAATCCGCCTCCGGCCAGCGCCTGTGCAGCTCCCACGCGTAGCGCGCGGGACAGGGCATGTCGTAGCGGCCCTGCACGATCGTGCCGGGGATGCCGCGCAGCCTGTGGGCGTCGCGCAGAAGCTGGCCATCCTCCAGCCAGCAGCCGTGGACAAAGTAGTGGTTCTCCAGCCGCGCGAAGGCGAGCGCGAAATGATCGTCCCCATGCTGCGCCGAGAGCGCGGGATTGGGCAGCAGCGTGATGGTCTCGCCTTCCCACAGGCTCCAGGCGCGCGCCGCCTCGATCTGCGCGGCCTGGTCGTTGCCGGTGAGACGTTTGCGGTAGGCGCCGATCAGGTCGCCGCGCTCGGCCTCGGGGATCGGCGCGAGGAAGCGTTCCCACTTGTCGGGGAACATCTCGGAGACGCCGTGCTGGTAGTACCAGGCAAGCTCCGCCCTGGTCACGGTATAGACGCCGCGCACCACGAGTTCGCTGACGCGCGCGGGAAATTTCTCGGCGTAGGCGAGCGCGAGCGTGGAGCCCCAGGAGCCGCCGAACACCAGCCACTTCTCCGCGCCCGCCAGCGCACGCAGCCGCTCGATGTCGTCCACCAGGTGCCAGGTGGTGTTGGCCTCGATCCCCGCATGCGGCGTGGAGCGGCCGCAGCCGCGCTGGTCGAACAGCATCACGTCGTAGCGCGCCGGATCGAACAGCCGCCGGTGATCGGGCGAAATCCCGGCGCCCGGACCGCCGTGCAGGAACACCGCGGGCTTCGCGCCGGGCGTGCCCGCGCGTTCGTAATAGATGCGGTGCCCGTCGCCGACATCGAGCATGCCGGACGCATAGGGCGCGATGGGCGGGTACAGGGTGCGGAGCCCGGTCATGCGTTGCTTCCGATCTTGCTTGAGCGGGTGGGCCCTATCGCATGCGGCAGTGATTGGCCCTCTCCCCCCGCAAGGCGGGCGGAGAGGGAGCGTTGAATGGCGGTCACGCCGCCTCCCCCAGGTCCCACCACAGCCCCGCCATCGCGGCGACGCCTTCGCGGGCGGTGGCGACGATCAGGTGTTCGTCGGGGCCGTGCTGCTTGCAGCCGTTGTAGCTGTGCGGCACCCACACCAGCGGCACGCCGAGGTGATCGACGAACACGTCGCCCGGCAATCCGCCCGAGGCGTTGGGGATGATCTGCACGTGCCGCCCGAGCGTGCGCTCCATGCTGCCGGCGACGCGGCGCACCCAGGGATGCGCGGGATCGGTGCGGCTCGCGGCCATGCGCCCGCCGACGTTCTCGATCGACACGACGCCGAAGCCGTGCTCGTCCAGGTGGCGGCGCAGCGCCGGGGCGAAGGTTTCGGGATCGGTATCGACGGTGTAGCGGATCTGGCAATGCGCGCGCGCATCCGGCGCCACCGCGTTGACCGGGTTCTCCGGCCGCCCGGAGAGCATCGACAGCACGATGAAGCTGTTCCAGCCGTAGATCTTCTCGGCCGAGGTCAGGCCGGGCTCGCCCCAGCCTTCGTCGATGGTCGCCGCATCGCCGCCGCCGCCGACCGGGCAGCCGTCCAGCACCGCGCGCACCGAGGCGGGCACGCCGTTCCGGGGCAGCCAGTCGCGCACCAGGATGCGCCCGTTGCGGTCCATGATCGAGGTCAGCGCGTGCGCCAGCACGATGGCGGGATCGGTGGTCAGCCCGCCCCAATGCCCGGAATGCACGCCGCCGGGACGCAGCGATACGGCGAGATCGAAATGGAACGTCCCGCGCGTGCCGGTCGCGATCGTCGGCACGTCGGGCGCCACGCGCGGGCCGTCGCTGCCGATCAGCACGTCGGCGGCGAGCAGATCGCGATGCGCGGCGACGAATTCCCGCAGGCCGCGCGAGCCGGTTTCCTCGGCGGCTTCCAGCACGAGCTTGAGGTTGAAGCCGAGCCGCCCGCCGCGTTCGCGCAGCACGGCGTCGAGCGCGAACAGGTTGATCGCGTGCTGCCCCTTGTTGTCGGCGGTGCCGCGGCCGTACCAGCGCCCGTCCTCCTCGGTGAGCCGCCACGGCGCGAGCCCGGCGCGCCATTGCTCGTCCAGGCCCCGCACGGTGTCGGCGTGGCCGTAGGTCAGCACGGTGGGCAGCGCCGGGTCCTCGATCCGCTCGGCCGTCAGGATCGGCGGCAGGCCGGCCTCGGGGTTCGGATGGATCGCGGTGGCGAAGCCCATGCGTTCCAGCCAGGGGCGGATCGCGCCGGTCAGGTAGCGGTCGATGTCGGCGCGATAGGCCGGGTCCTGCGAGGTGCTGGGGATCGCCACGAGATCGGCGAGCAGCGCGCGGAACGTGCCGCAATCGAAGCCCGACAGGGCGGAGGCGATGGCGGCGTCGCGGCTGGGCATGGCGGTGTCTCCT
>JAFEFJ010000124.1 GCA_018240635.1 Pseudomonadota bacterium
TCCCTTGGCGTCCGCCGCTGGCCGGCGGTTTCGTTGATTATTGGAAGTCGGTCTCCCGCCGGTCAGTGGGCGGCAGCATGGCGGCGCCGGCCGGTCTCGGCATCGAACAGATGCGCGAGCGCGGGATCGGGCGCGATGCGGATGGTCTCGCCGGGCCGCGCGGCGACGCGCTCGCGGAAGGCGCATAGAATGGAGGCGTCGCCTAGCTGCGCGACGACCTGCGTTTCCGATCCGGTGGGCTCCACCACATGCACGACCGCCGGCAGGCCGTCGCCGTGCAGCACCATGTGCTCGGGGCGGATGCCGTACACCGCCGGCTGCCCGTCCGCGGCAACCGCCGCCACGGGCAGCGGCAGCACCACATCGGCGCCGGCGCGGAAGCGCCCCGCCTCCACCCGCCCGCGCAGGAAGTTCATCGCCGGCGAGCCGATGAAGCCCGCGACGAAGACGTTGGCGGGACGGTCGTACAGCTCCAGCGGCTCGCCCACCTGCTCGACGTTGCCGTTGTTCATCACCACGATGCGGTCGGCCATCGTCATCGCCTCGATCTGGTCGTGCGTGACGTAGATGATCGTGGTGCCCAGGCGCTGGTGCAGTTCCTTGATCTCGGCGCGCATCTGCACGCGCAGCTTGGCGTCCAGGTTCGACAGCGGCTCGTCGAACAGGAAGACCTGCGGATCGCGCACGATGGCACGGCCCATCGCGACGCGCTGGCGCTGGCCGCCCGACAACTGGCGCGGATAGCGGTCCAGCAACTGCGCAAGGCCCAGGATCTCGGCGGCACGCGCCACGCGCTGTTCCTGCAGCGCCTTCGGCGCCTTCCCGACCGAGAGCGAGAAGGCCATGTTGTCGCGCACCGTCATGTGCGGATACAGCGCGTAGTTCTGGAACACCATGGCGATGTCGCGCTCCTTCGGCGCGACGTTGTTCACCACCCGCCCGCCGATCGCGATCTCGCCGCTGGTGATGTTCTCCAGCCCCGCGACCATGCGCAGCAGCGTCGATTTGCCGCAGCCCGAAGGCCCTACCAGGATGACGAATTCGCCATCCTGGATATCGACGGACACGCCGTGCAACACCTCGGTCGAGCCGAAGGACTTGCGCACGTTCCTGATCGCGACGCTCGCCATGCTTTTTCTGTTTCCTCCCCGCGCCGTCCCCGCCGGCTAGAACTTGGAGATGCGGGTCTCCTTGCCGGTGATGAATTCGAGCAGCACGGGCACGCCTTTCTGCGTCTGCTCGATGCCGCGCCTGATGGCGGGGACGATCTCCTCGGGCGAGGTGATGCGTTCGCCGTAGCCGCCGAAGGCGCGGGCCATCGCCGCGTAGTCGCCGGAGATGTCGGTGGATCGGTACTTCTCGGTCGAGACCGGCATCACCTTCAGCTCGATCGCCATCGAGAAGTTGTTGAACAGCACGGACATGATGGGGATGCGCTCGCGCACCGCGGTTTCGAAGTCCATGCCGGTGAAGCCGATCGCCGCGTCGCCCCAGACGTTGATGCAGAGCTTGTCGGGCTTGGCGAGCTTCGCGCCCATCGCGAGGCCGAGCCCGTAGCCGAGCTGCGTCGTCTTGCCCCAGCCGAGATAGGACAGCGGTTCCGTCGCCACCCAGAACGGCGAGATCTGGTCGCGCGGGCTGCCGGCGTCGTGCGTGATGATGGTGTTCTTGCCATCGACCGTGTGCAGCAGGTCCCAGATCACGCGATAGGGACTGAGCGGCGTCTCGTTCGAGGTCAGCATCGGCTTCCACTCGGCCATCCAGGCCTCGCGGATTTCGGCGATCTCCTTCGTCACCGCCGTCGCGTCGCGCGGCGAGGCGATGCCGAGGGCTGCGATCAGCGCCTCGATCGTCAGCTGCGCGTCGCCCACCAGGCCGACGGCGCAGCGGATGTCCTTGTTCAGGTGGTCGGCATCCAGCGTGGCGTGGATGATCGTCTTGCCCTTCGGCATCGCGACGCCGAAGTTGGTTTCGGTGAAGCTGCAGCCCAGGCCGATGATCAGGTCGGCGTTGTGCAGGAAGTGATGCACGGGCTTGGGCACCGCGTTGCCGCCGGAGCCGAGCGAGAGCGGATGGTTCTCCGGGAACGCGCTCTTGCCGCCCAGGCTCGTGCACACGGGTGCCGCGAGCAGTTCGGCAAGCTGCTTCAGCTGCGGCCAGGCTTCCGACCAGTGGATGCCGGTGCCGGCATAGATCACCGGGCGCTTGGCCGCCGCGATCATCGCCGCGGCCTTCTTCACATCCGCGGGATCGGGCGCCGAGCGGTGCCGCGAGACGGGCACGTAGTCCAGCGGCTCGGGGACTTCCTCGTTCCAGATATCGGTCGGGATTTCCACCAGCACCGGGCCGCCGCGGCCGTTGCGCAGGCGGCTGAAGGCGCGGCGGAGGATGTTGGTCACCTCGGCCGGCAGGTTGATCGTCTCGGCGCTCTTGGTGATGGAGCGCATGCTCTCGACCGGCTTGTAGTTCGGGTCGATCTGCGCGATGCGGCGCGGATAGCCCTGCGGCAGGATCAGCGCGGGGATCGACTCGCCGTAGCACTGCGCGACGCCGCCGTAGGCGTTTTCCGTGCCCGGGCCGTGCTGCATGCAGAACGCGCCGATCGTCTTGCCGGAGGTGACGCGGGAGATGGCATCGGCCATATGGATGCCGATGCGCTCCTGGCGGACCATGATCGGGCGGATATCGGCCTTCGCCGCGTATTCGATCAGGTGGTTGACCGGGTAGCCGCAAAGGATATCGATGCCTTCGCGCTTCATGATTTCCGCGATCGCGTCACCGACCTTCATCGTTCCACCCCTGTCATTCTGTCCCACGCGGCGGCGAGCGCGCGCATTTCCCTGAAGCGAGCCTAGGCGCGGACCGGCAGTCCTGGCAACCGCATGGCCGGCCTTCGGTTTGCATCCGCTTGCATCCGCCTGGAGCCGTTCGCGCCGACCGGCTAGAGCAGGATCGCACGACAAGGAGGCCGGACGAGTTTGCAATCCTATCGGACAAGGGCGCGGCGCGCGGCGCTGCTGCTGACGGCATCGCTCGGCGCCGCCGCGCCGGCCGCACGGCGCGCGGTGGCGGCCGGCTCGGGCGCGGACGAGGTGAACGCCGCCAACAACCCGCTGACACCCAAGGTCACGCTGAACCTGCAGGACTATCTTGCGCCCGAACTGAACCGCGAGCCGGGACGGCGTTCCAATCAATTCCTGCTGCGCGGGCTGGCGCCGGTGGACACGTTCGGCCTGCCGCAACTGATCCGCGTCACCCTGCCGGTCCAGACCGATCCCACCTTCCCCTACGGCAGCGCGACCGGGCTGGGCGACACCAGCCTCTACGACCTGTTCGTCTTCCCGGTGCACGGGATGACGGTGAGCGCGGGGCCGGTGCTGGTCGCGCCGACCGCCACCAGCACCTCGACCGGCGCGGGCAAGTGGCAGGCGGGCGGCGCGGTCTTCGTGGTGGCGGAGCACAGCTGGGGCCTGACCGCCGGGCTGCTGACCTACCAGCACTCCTTCGCCGGCGCGGCGGACCGGCCCACCGCCCAGTCGCTCACCGCGCAGCCGATCCTGACCTACAACCTGCCGGGGGCGTTCTATCTGCGCTCGACCGGCATCTGGTCGTTCAACCTCGGAGACGATCCGGGCGGGCACACCACGGTCATTCCGATCGGGTTCGGCATCGGCAAGGTCTGGACGCTGGGCCGCACCACGCTGAACCTGTTCCTGGAGCCGCAATACTCGGTGATCCGCAGCGGCGTGGGCGTGCCGGTGTGGCAGGTGTTCGGCGGGTTCAACCTGCAGGTTGCGCTGGGCGGGCCGTAGCGGTCAGCCCGCCGGCGGCACGCCGGCCTTCGCCAGCGCGTCGGCCTGCCGCGCCTGGAGCGCGTCGGCCTCGAAGTCCTCGATCAGTTCGTGGAACAGGCGCGACCAGTTGAGTTCCGCGCCGAGGCGCAGGAACACGCCGCCGAGGCCGATGGCGGAGCGGTCCATCAGCACGAATTCGCGCGGCGGCTTCACCCCGCCCGTGCGCTTCAGCCCGGCATGGACCTTTTCCGCCACCTCGCGCCCGAATTGCGTGTCGTTGGTTTCCTGGATGCGGCGGGCGCGGTCCTGCATCAGCGGCTCGTAGAGGAAGCGCGCCCACATGTTCAGCACGTCCATCTTCTCGCGCGACAGGTCGGTGAAGCCCCACGTCGTGTAGGCGTGGTGCGCCTTCTCGTCGTCGTTGTCGCGGACGGCTTCATACAGGTCGATCACGCCGCGCACGAAGCGCGCCGGAAAGACGCGGATCGCGCCGAAATCCAGCAGGTTCACCGAGCCATCGGGCCGCACCTGGTAGTTGCCGAGATGCGGGTCGCCATGGATCACGCCGTAGCGGTACAGCGGCACGTACCAGGCGCGGAACAGCGCCTCGGCGATTCGGTTGCGCTCCTCCTGCGGCGGGTCTTCCTCCAGCCGCCCGAGCAGCGAGCGGCCGTCGAGCCACGTCATCGTCAGCAGGCGCTTGGTGCTGTAGGCGGCGAAGGGCACCGGGACATGCACGACCGGATCGTTCGCCAGCATCAGGCCATAGAGGCGCATCTGCGCGGCCTCGCGGCCGTAATCCAGTTCCTCGCGCAACCGTTCGGCGAGTTCCTTGTAGATCTCCTCCTGGTCGATGGCGCCGTCCATGCGCTGGAAGATCGCCATCGCGACCTTCAACTGTCGCAGATCGGCCTCCACCGTGCTCGCCATGTCCGGGTATTGCAGCTTGCAGGCGACATCCTCGCCGCTCGGCAGGCGGGCGCGGTGCACCTGCCCCAGGCTCGCCGCCGCCGCCGCCTCGCGCGAGAAGGAGGCGAAGCGGCGCTCCCAGTCGGGGCCAAGCTCGCTCGACATGCGGCGGCGCACGAAGGCCCAGCCCATCGGCGGCGCGTTGGCCTGCAACTGCGCCAACTCGGCGGCGTATTCCGCCGGCAGCGCGTCCGGCACGGTGGAGAGGAACTGCGCGACCTTCATCAGCGGACCCTTCAGCCCGCCCAGGATGGTCTTCAGGTCCTCCGCGTGGCTCGCGCGGTCGGTGCGGATGCCGAAGACCCGCTCGCCCGCGACGCGCGCGGCGATGCCGCCCACCGCGCCCGAGGTGCGGGCGAAGCGGCGGATTTCGCCGAAGATCGTGCTGTCGCCCTCGGCCATCAGGCGGCGGCCTCAAGCTCGTCGATGAAGCCCGCGATCACGTCGAGCCCGCGCTTCCAGAAGGCGGGATCGGAGGCATCGAGACCGAACGGCGCGAGCAGTTCCTTGTGCCGCTTGGTGCCGCCCGCGCGCAGCATGTCGAGATACTTCGCCTGGAAGCCCGGATGGCCGGAGCGGAACACGGAATAGAGCGCGTTCACCAGGCAATCGCCGAAGGCGTAGGCGTAGACGTAGAACGGCGTGTGGATGAAGTGCGGCACATAGGCCCAGAACACGTCGTATTCCGGCGTGAACTCGAAGGCCGGGCCCAGGCTTTCCGTTTGCACCTGCAACCAGATCTCGCCGATCCGGGTGGGCAGCAGTTCGCCGGTGCGCCGCTCGTCGTGCAGCAGCGTTTCGAAACGGTAGAAGGCGGTCTGGCGGACCACCGTGTTCAGCATGTCCTCAACCTTCGCGGCGAGCATGACGCGCCGGCGGCGGGGATCGGTCTCGGCGTCAAGCATGGCGCGGAATGTCAGCATCTCGCCGAACACGCTCGCGGTTTCCGCCAGCGTCAGCGGCGTGCCGGACAGCAGGTAACCCTGGTCGGCGGCCAGCACCTGATGCACGCCGTGGCCGAGTTCGTGCGCCAGCGTCATCACGTCGCGCGCGCGGCCGTGATAGTTCAGCAGCAGGTAGGGATGCGCCGACGGAACGGTGGGATGCGCGAAGGCGCCGCCCGCCTTGCCGGGCGAAAGCCGCGCATCGATCCAGGGCTTGTCGAAGAACCGCTTGCCGATGGCGGCAAGCTCCGGGCTGAACGCGCCATAGGCGGTCAGCACGCGCTCGCGCGCCTCTTGCCAGGGGATCAGCCGGTCGTCGTCCTCCGGCAGCGGGGCGTTGCGGTCCCAGTGCTGCAGCTTGGGCAGGCCGAGCCACTTGGCCTTCATCGTGTAGTAGCGGTGCGACAGCCGGCCGTAATCGGCGGTGACGGCGGAGACCAGCGCGTCCACCACCTCGTCCTCGACCATGTTGGCACGGTTGCGGAAGCTGCCGGGGCGCGGGTAGTGGCGCCACGTATCGACGATCTCCTTGTCCTTCGCGAGCGTGTTGGTGATCAGCGCGAACAGCTTCGACCGCTCGCCGAACGCCGCGCCGATGGCCCTGGCCGCCGCTTCGCGCATCGCGCGGTCGGAGGACGACAGTTTGTTGAGCGCGCCGCTGACCGTAAGCTCCTCGCCGTTCACGGGAACCCGCATGCCGGCAATAGTTTCGTCGAACAGACGGCTCCAGGCCGCGCGGCCGGTGACTTCCTTCTCGTGCAGGAGCTTCTCAAGCTCGTCGGAAAGCTGGTGCGGGCGGAAGACGCGCAGATCCGTCAGCCACGGCCGCCAGCGGGCCAGCGCGAGGTCGGCGAGCTTCTTCTCCAGCACCGCGTCGTCCAGCCGGTTCAGTTCCAGCGTGAAGAAGATCAGGTGGCTGCTGATCGCGGTGATGCGCTCGGACACCGACTGGTAGAAGCGCCCGATCGCGGCATCGGTGGAATCGCCGCTGAACAGCAGGCTGGCGTAGGACATCAGCCGGCCCATCCGCTCCTCGATCCGCTCGTATTCCGCGATGGCGGCGGCGAGCGTCGCGCCGTCCAGCGTGGCCAGGCGGCCGGCGTACGCCTCGGCGAAGCGGCGCGAAGCGGCCTCGGCGGAGGCGAAATCGGCCTCCACCTCCTTGCTGTCGGGGGCGGGGTAGAGGTCCGACAGGTCCCAGGCGGGCAGATCGCCCGTCTCGCCGGCGGCGGGCGGGGCGGCGAGGGCGGTTGAGCGGGCGGCGAGGTCCAGGGCAGCGGGAGCGTGGGGCGGCCGCATGGGCGGAGCAGTCCTATTGCTGATGCGCGAACATTGCATGTAGGCCCGTCGGGGAGCGCGTCAAAGGGCGCAGGCGGAGACCAGGGTGGGAACGGAACGCAAGGCGGAGGACTACGGGCGCTGGCCGAACCTGCCCGCGATGATGTTCGCGCTGGCGAAGGAGCGGCCGCGCCGGGCGCTGTTGCGGGCCTATCGGGGAAACCACGGGCGGGACGGCGCGTGGCACGGCACCGATTGGCAGGAGTTCGCGCGCCAAGCCGCCTCGGCGGCGCGGGCGCTGCGCGCGGCGGGCGTCTCGGCGGGCGACCGGGTCGTGATCGTCTCCGAGAATCGGCCGGAATACGTGATCGCCGAAACGGCGCTGATGGCGATCCGCGCCGTGCCGGTGCCCACCTACACGACCAACACTGTGGCGGACCACGCGCATGTGCTGCGCGACAGCGGGGCGTGCGCGGCGATCGTGTCCACCGCTGCCTTCGCCGCCAAGCTGCGGGAGGCTGGGCCGCTCGACCTGCTGGTGGCGATGGACGCGCCGCCGCCGGACGCGCCAGGCCCGCGCGTGCTGGCCTGGACCGACCTTGTGCGCGATACCGCGCCCCCCGACGACATCGCCGCCGAGGCCGCGACGATCCCCACCGACGCGCTGGCCTGCCTGATCTACACCTCCGGCACCGGCGGCACGCCCAAGGGGGTGATGCTGCCGCATCGCTCCATCCTGTCGAACTGCCAGGGCGCGGCGGAGCTGATCCGGCCGCTCAAGCTGCGCGACGAGACCTATCTGTCCTTCCTGCCGCTGTCGCACAGCTTCGAGCACACGGTGGGGCAGTTCTTCCTGCCGAGCCTGTGGACCGAGATCGTCTTCGCGCGGGGCATCGAGCACCTGGCCGCCGACATGCTGGCGGTGCGGCCCACCATCATGACCGTGGTGCCGCGCATCCTGGAGGCGATCCACGGCCGGGTGCTGACGGGCGTGGCGCGCCAGCCGGCCTGGCGGCAGCGCCTGTTCCGCGCGGCGCTCGCCATCGGCACCAAGCGGGCGGAGGGCGGGCGGCTGTCCCTGCCGGAGCGCCTCGCGGACCCGGTGCTGGACCGACTGGTGCGCGCCCGCGTGCTGGAGCGTTTCGGCGGGCGGCTGCGCGCGGTGATGTCGGGCGGCGCGCGGCTGGAGCCCGCCATCGGGCGGTTCTTCCTCGCCCTCGGGCTCGACGTGATGCAGGGCTACGGCCAGACCGAGGCGGGGCCGGTGATTTCCGCCAACCCGCCGGGGGCGACGCGCATCGATACCGTGGGCCTCCCGCTCCGCGGCGTCGAACTGCGCATCGCGGAGGACGGCGAGATCCTGGTGCGCGGCGACCTTGTGATGGCCGGCTACTGGGGCCAGCCGCAGGCGACGGCGGAGGTGATCCGCGACGGCTGGCTGCACACCGGCGACGTGGGCGAACTGGATGCCGACGGCTATCTGCGCATCACCGACCGCAAGCGCGACATCATCGTGCTGTCGGGCGGCGACAACGTCTCGCCCGCGAAGATCGAGGGCGTGCTGATCGCCGAGCCCGAGATCGCGCAGGCGGTGGTGACCGGCGACGGCCGCGCGGGCGTCACCGCGCTGGTGGTGCCCGCCGAGGGCTTCGACGAGTTGGGCGCGGCGGTGGCGATCAGCCGCGCGAACATGCGCCTGTCGGTGACCGAGCGCGTGCGCAAGCACATCGCCGTGCCGCCCTTCACGGTGGAAAATGGCCTGCTGACCCCCACGCAGAAAATCCGCCGCCAGCATGTGCTGCGCGCGCACGCGGAGCGGCTGGCGGAGGTGCATGGGGGGTAGCGCCCCCTCTCGCGAGGGGAGGTGGAGGACGGCGCTTGCCGCCGGGCGCGCGCGCCGCCACGCTTCCGCCTTCACGGCGGGAGGCAACGCCATGCACGCGATCCGCATCGACCGCAGCAAGCGGCTCTGCGACGAGCCCGGGTGCGGCCACAACCGCTACCACCCGGACATTCCGCCCGCGATCGAGATCGGCGAGGGCGAGGAGATCGCGCTGGAGACGCGCGATGCGCTCGACGGGCAGATCACGCCCGCCTCCACGGTGGAGGATTTCGCCTCGCTCGACGTGGGCGCGGTGCATGCGCTGACCGGCCCGGTGTTCGTGAAGGGCGCGCAGCCGGGCGACCTGCTGGAGATCGAGTTCACCGACATCATACCGCAGACGACCGCGTTCAGCGCGATCATGCCGGGGCTCGGCTTCCTTCGCGACACGATGACCGAGCCGTTCCTGGTCCACTGGGACCTGCGCGACGGCTGGGCGACGTCCGCGCAGATCCCGGGCGTGCGCATCCCCGGCGCGCCGTTCATGGGGATTTCCGCCGTCGCGCCATCCGCCGAGGCGATGGCCGCGTGGACGGCGCGCGAGCAGCGCGTGATCGACGCCGGCGGCATGGCGCTGCCGCCCGATCCCGCGGGCGCGGTGCCGGCGGGCCCGTGCGGCCTGACCGGGCTGCGCACGCTGCCGCCGCGCGAGAACGGCGGCAATTTCGACGTCAAGCAACTGACCAAGGGCGCCAAGCTGTTCCTGCCGGTCTTCGTTCCGGGCGCGCTGTTCTCCACCGGCGACGGGCATTTCGCGCAGGGCGACGGCGAGGTGTGCGTGACAGCGGTGGAGATGGGCGCGACCGCGGTGGTGCGCTTCAAGGTCCACAAGGGCGCCGCGGCGGCGCGGAAGTTTCAGGCGCCCGTATTTTCCCGCACCACCTATTTCACCGAACCGCGCTTCGCGGCACCCGAGCGCTTCCTGGGCGTGATGGGCATGCCGATCAACGCCGCCGGCGAAATCGAGGCCGAGAACCTGACGCTCGCCTGCCGCAACGCGGTGCTGAACATGATGGAGCTGTTGCAGGAACGCGGCTTCACCCGGCAGCAGGCCTACGTGATCTGCTCGGTCGCGGTCGATCTGCGGATTTCCAACGTGGTGGACGTGCCGAACTACGTCGTGTCCGCGCTGCTGCCGGAGGCGATCTTCGACGGCGCCTGACCGCCGTGCGGCGCGCGGCCGGAGCCGGCGGACGACTGAGCGTTCCGCTTGCCGCCGCGGTGCGATCCGCGCACCCTTGGCGGCAACCACAAAAGGGGGATGCGCCGAGATGCCGAAGCGTCTGTCTGCCGAACAGGTCGCGCGCTATCACGCAGACGGCTTCGTCGCGCCGGTGCGGGTGATGCCCCCCGAGGCGGCCGCGGAACTGCTGGCGCGGCTGGAGCGCCACGAGGCGGCCTCCGGCGGTCCGCTGAAGGGCGACATGCGCCACAAGCCACACCTGCTGTTCACCTGGCTCGCGGACCTTGTGCGCAACGACGCCATCGTGGACGCCGTCGAGGATCTCTACGGCGCGGACCTGCTGTGCTGGTCGAGCACGTTCTTCATCAAGGAGCCGGCCAATCCGGCCTTCGTGTCGTGGCACCAGGACTCGACCTATTGGGGCCTGAGCCGCCCGGACGTGGTGACCGCCTGGGTCGCGCTGACGCCGGCGACGCGCGCCAACGGCGCGATGGAGGTGATCCCCGGGACGCACACGAGCGACCAGATCCCGCACCGCGACACGTTCGATGCGAACAACCTGCTGACGCGCGGGCAGGAGGTGGCGGTGGAGGTCGATGCGTCGCAGGCGGTGCCGATCGAGCTGCAGCCGGGGGAGATGTCGCTGCACCATGTCCGGCTGGTGCATGGCTCTCCGCCCAACACGTCCGCCACGCGGCGCGTGGGGCTGGCGATCCGCTACATCCCGACCAGCGTGCGCCAGTTGCACGGCGAGGACAGCGCCACGCCGGTGCGCGGCAGCGGCGCGCATAATTTCGCCCCCGAGCCGCGGCCGGCGCGCGACCTCGATCCCGCGCTGGTCGCGCTGCACCGCGAGATCACGGAGCGCAACGCGCGCATCCTGTACCGCGGCACCGGCGTGCAGGACTTCAACGATCCGCGCGCGGCGCGGCAATCGGTGTGAAGGCCGGGCGCCGGGCGCCGGCCCGTCCGGCACGGAGGAGGCGGGTCGCCTAGGCCGCTTCCGCCTCGATCAGCTTGCGCATCACGCGGCGGTAGTGGGCGATCATGTCGTCGAAGGGCAGCGTCATCATATG
>JAFEFJ010000125.1 GCA_018240635.1 Pseudomonadota bacterium
CATAACCAAGGATTAATCCGCGTTGACCGCGCGCCTGCGCGCGGGCGACTTCCTCCGCCGCCTCGGTGCAGGAGACGTGGAAGACCTGGATCGGCTGATCGACCAGTTCGGCGAGCGCGATGGCGCGGTGCGTCGCCTCGCTCTCCACCAGCTTGGGCCGTGACCAGGAATGGTATTTCGGCGAGGTGCGCCCATCGGCGAGCAGGGCGGCGCTGCGCCAGCGGATCGCCTCGTAGTTCTCGCAATGCACCGTCACCAGCGCGCCGGTGCGCCGCGCGGCGGCGAGCACGCGGATATACTGGGCATCGTCCAGATGCATCGGGTCGTAGGTCATGAAGACCTTGAGGCTGCGGACGCCCGAGGCGACGAGTTCGGGGATTTCGTCGCGCACCACCGCCTCGGTCGGGTCGGTGATGATCTGGTGGAAGCTGTAGTCCACCATCGCGCCTGCCTTGGCGCGGCGGTGATACTCGGCCAGCGTCTCCTTCGTGCCGTGGCCCTTGAACTGCGCCGCGAAGGTGATGACCGAGGTGGTGCCGCCCGCGAGGCAGGCGGTGCTGCCGGTGGTGAAGCTCTCCTCGTCGGCCCCGCCGCCCTGGCGCAACTGCTCGATATGGCAATGCGTATCGACGCCGCCGGGCATCACCAGCAGGCCGGAGGCGTCGATGGTCTCCGCGCCGTCGAGCTTGTCGGCGACGGCGGCGATCTTGCCGCCGCGGATGCCGACATCGGCGCGGAACGTGTCCGCCGCCGTGACCACCGTGCCGCCGCGCACCACCAATTCGAAATCAGCCATGCAACACCCCTGTTCGTCCGATCGCCGCCTGGGCAGCATGGTGCCGTGCAAAGAACCGGACCTGCAAGACGATGCGCCTGACCAGCCGAACCATCACGCAAGCCGGCAAGCCGGTGACGATCAGCTTCAAGGGCGAGAGCATCGCCGCGCTGGCTGGCGAAAGCGTCGCGGCCGCGCTGTCGGCGGCCGGGCTGCGCGCGTTCCGCGAAACGCCGTCCGGCGCGCCGCGCGGCCTCTATTGCGGCATGGGGGCGTGCCACGACTGCGTGGTGACGATCGACGGCCGCGCGGGGCAGCGCGCCTGCATGACCACGGTCGCGGACGGGATGCGGATCGAGGACGCGGCGGGCGAGACGGACCTGACGGCGATCGCCGAGGGGCAGGCGGCGGACGATGCGCCCGACCTGCTGGTGGTGGGCGCGGGACCGGCCGGATTGTCGGCCGCGGCGGCGGCGGCGGAAGCGGGCGCGCGGGTCGTGGTGCTGGACGAGCGAAGTGCTGCGGGCGGGCAGTACGCGAAGCCGCTGGCGCCGAGCCACCGCGACGCGGCGCCCGATGCGCAGGCCCGCATCGGCGACGATCTGCGCGCCCGCGCCCGCGCGGCGGGCGTGACGATCCATCAGGCCGCCACTGTCTGGGGCGGCTTCGCGGCCGACGAGATCGCCGCCATCGTGGGCGGCGTCGCGATTACCTTCCGCCCGCGCCGACTGGTGATCGCGCCGGGCGCGCACGAGGCGCCGGTGCCGATCCCCGGCTGGACGCTGCCCGGCGTGATGACGACGGGCGCGTTGCAGACGCTGGTGCGGACGCAGCGTGTCGCGCCCTCGCCCCGCGTGCTGATCGGCGGCGGCGGGCCGCTCAATCTCCAGCTCGCGGTCGAGCTGCTGAAGGGCGGCGTGACGCCGATCGCGGTGGTGGAAGCCGCGCCGCGTCCCTCACCCGCCGCCTGGCGTGCGGCGTGGCGGATGGCGCGGACCGCGCCCGACCTGCTGCGCGACGGCATCGGGATGCTGGTCGCGCTGAAGCGGGCGGGCGTGCCGGTGCTGTGGGGATCGCGCGTGACCGCCCTGGAGGGGACGGATGCCGTCGCCGCCGCGCGGATCGCGACGCCCACCGGCAAGCGGCGGATTGAGGCGGAGGTGGTCGCGCTGAACCAGGGCTTCCAGCCGGAGGTCGGGCTCGCGCGCGCATTGGGGGCGGCGCACCGCTTCGTCGATCGCGGGCTCGGTCATCTGGCAACCGATATCGACGCCGACGGGCGCACCTCGGTCGAGGGCGTGTTCGCGGTGGGCGACGGCGCCTCGCTGGGTGGATCGCGGGTGGCGATGGCGCGCGGCCGGCTGGCCGGTCTGGCGGCGGCGCGCGACCTGGGATTTGCCGCCGGCGATCCCGCGCCCGCGCGCGCCGATCTCGCCCGCGCGCTGGAATTCCAGGACGCGCTGCGGGTGCTGTTCCCGCCGCCCGAGGCGCGGCTAGATCTGATCACGGACGAAACCATCGTCTGCCGCTGCGAGGAGGTGACGGCGGGACGGCTGCGCGCCGAGATCGCGGGCGGCATGACGGGGCTCGCCGCGCTGAAGAAGGCGACGCGGGCGGGGATGGGGCGCTGCCAGGGGCGGTTCTGCTCGGCGACCGTCGCGCGGCTGTGCCCCGATCCGCCGGAGGAGCCGGGCTTCGCGGCACCCCGTGCGCCGCTGCGCCCTGTACCCGCCTCGGCCCTGATGTTCGAGGCACCGGAATTCGTCTCCGTGGACGATCCGCGGCCGCACAACTTCGTGTTCCGCCATCCGCTGCCGCCGGTGCCGGTCGAGGACCGGCGGGCCGACTACGTGGTGATCGGCAGCGGCATCCTGGGCATGTCCTGCGCCTGGCAGTTGGCGAAGGAAGGCGCCGACGTGCTGGTGGTGGACCGCGACCAGTCCGCGATGGCGGCGAGCACGGCGAACGCGGGCAGCCTGCACGCGCAGCTTCTGCCTTACGACTTCCACGAGGACGGGCCGGAGGACGGCGGCCCCGCCGCGCATTCGCTGCCGCTCGCGCCGCGCAGCATCGCGCTGTGGAAGCAGATCGGCGCGGAGGTGGGCGAGTCGCTCGGGATCAACCAGAACGGCGGGCTGATGCTGGCCGAGACGCCGGAGCAACTGGCGTGGCTGCGCCGCAAATCGGCGATGGAGAACCGCTGGGGCACGGAAAGCCACGTGCTGGGCGCGAACGAGTTGCGCGACTTGGCGCCCGAGATCTCGGAGCGGATGGTGGGCGCGGATTTCGTCCCGGCCGAGGGCTACGGCGATCCGCTGCGCGGCACGCAGGCGCTGCTGACACTCTGCCGGCGCGCGGGCGTGCGGTTCCTGCGCGGCGCGGAGGTGCAGGCGCTGGAACGCGACGGTGCGGCGTGGCGCGTCACCACGAGTGCCGGAGCGATCGTGGCCGGCAGGATCGTCGATGCGGCGGGGCCGTGGACAGGCAAGGTCGCCGCGATGGTGGGGCTCGACTTGCCGGTGACGGGCACCGTGCAGCAGGTGATCGTGACCGAGCCCGTGCCGGTGCCGCTGATGCGGCATCTGGTGGCGATGGCCGGGCGGCACCTGTCGCTGAAGCAGCAATCGGCGAACGGCAGCCTGCTGATCGGCGGCGGCTGGTTCGGCCGCCAGGACGAGGACACCGGGCGGACGCGCAACCTCCGCCGCAGCATCGAGGGCAACCTTTACGTGTGCGGCCAGGCATTGCCGGTCCTTTCGAAGCTGTCGATCATCCGCGCCTGGACCGGGATCAACCCGAACGTGGACCGCGCGCCGCTGATCGGCGAAGCGCCGGGCGCGCCCGGTTTCTTCACCGCCGTCACGGCGTGCGGCTACACGCTGGGGCCGGAGGTGGGCAGGCTCGCGGCGCTGGCGGCGCTCGGCAAGGAAACGCCCGACCCGCGCTACAGCTTCGCGCGGCTGGGATAGCGGCGGGGCGGCGGCATTCCCCCGCCGCCCTGGCGGCTGCCATCATCGATTGCAAAGCGCGACGGAATCCATGCCGATACACGCGGCGATGGTGCGCGCCCATGACGCAAAACTGCCGATAGTGGCGGCTTCTTCGTGAATCCCCGGATATGGAATCGCGATCGTTCCCAAAACCACACGATACTTTCTGGCAGTTGGAACCCGGCGGGCACAACCGGCTCCGCGAGGCCGGGCGTTGGGCCAGGAAGTCACGTCATGGGAGACGACATGCCCGCCTCTTGGCCGAGTAACCGGATCGCCGCCGCGCGCGGACCAAGCCGGCGCGGCGCCCGATGACGCTGAACGTGAAGGCGGCCAAGGACACCGCCACCGATCCCGCCAACGCCACGATCAGCATCGACGTGCTGGCGAACGACTACAACAACACGCGCTATGCGCTGTCCGTCTCCTCGCTCGACCTGACCGGGACGAAGGGTACCGCGACCATCGATGCGGTGACCGGCTACGTCGTCTATTCGCCGAACGGCGCCTTCAACTACCTGAGCGTCGGCCAGAGCGCGACGGACACGCTGCGCTACACCGTGAGCAACGGGCGCAGCGGCACCTCCACCGCGCTGGTGACGATCACCGTGACGGGCGTGAACTTCGCGCCGGTGGCCGGGGCGGTTGCCGCCGCAACCACCGCTTCGGCGAGCGTGTCGGTGAACGCGCTGGCGAGCGACAGCGATCCCAACCTGGCCGATACGCTGAGCATCACCGGGCTCGACCTGACCGGCACGCACGGCGCGGCGACGATCGATCCGGTGAGCGGGCAGGTGGTGTATTCGCCGAACGGAGCATTCGCTTCGCTCAGCGCCGGCCAGACCGCGACGGACACGCTGCGCTACACGGTGTCCGACAATCACGGCGGCAGCAGCGTGGGCGTGATGACCGTGACGGTCGCGGGCGTGAACGCCCCGCCCATCGCCGGCGCCATTACCGCCGCCACCGATGCCGGCACCGGGATTGCCGTGGACGCGCTGGCCGCCGACAGCGATCCCAACCTGGCCGATACGCTGAGCATTACCGCGCTCGACCTGACCGGCACGCTCGGCGCCGCGAGCATCGATCCGGCGAGCGGGAACGTCCTCTATTCGCCGAACGGGGCATTCGCTTCGCTCAGCGTCGGCCAGACCGCGACGGACACGCTGCACTACACGGTGTCCGACGATCATGGCGGCAGCAACGTCGGCGTGCTGACCGTGACGGTTTCGGGCGTGAACGCGCCGCCCGTGGCCGGCGCGGTGGCCGCCAACACCGATCCATCGACGCCCATTTCCGTCGATGCGCTGGCCGCCGACAGCGATCCGAACGCCGCCGATACGCTCACCATCACCGCGCTCGACCTGACGGGCACGCTGGGCACCGCGACCATCGATCCGGTCACCGGTGCCATCGACTATTCGCCCAACGGCGCCTTCGACCAACTCAACGATGGAGAGACAGCGACCGATACGCTGTTCTACACCGTCTCCGATGGGCAGGGCGGCAGCAGCGTGGGCGTGCTGACCGTCAGCATCTATGCCGGCAACTTCCCCCCGTCGGCGGCGAACATCGCGGTGGCGACCGATGCGGCGACCGGCATCGCCGTAGATGCGCTGGCGGTCGCGTCCGATCCGAATCCGGGCGACACGCTGAGCATCGCCGCGCTCGACCTGACCGGCACGAAAGGCGCGGCAACGATCGATCCGGTGACGGGCGCCATCGACTATTCGCCCAACGGTGCGTTCGACGGGCTGAGCGCCGGGCAGTCGGCCACTGATACGCTGCACTACATCATCGCCGACAATCACGGCGGCAGCAGCGTCGGCACCATGACGGTTGCGATCCTTGGGGTGAACGTCGCCCCGCAGGCGGGCGCGGTTACGGTTGCAACCGACACGCAGACGCCGCTTGCCGTGAATGCGCTGGCCAGCGACAGCGACACCAATCTCGCCGACACGCTGAGCATCGTCGCGCTCGACCTGACCGGCACGAAGGGGACCGCGACGATCGACCCCGTGACCGGCCTGATTGACTACGCGCCGAACGGCGCCTTCAACTGGCTTGGCGTCGGCCAATCCGCGACAGACACGCTGCAATACACCGTTTCCGATGGCCAAGGCGGCAGCAGCGTCGGCACGATCACCGTCGCTATCGCAGGCGTGAACCTTGCGCCGGTGGCGGGCGCGGTGAGCGCGGACACCTATACCTACATCGCGCTGTCGGTGAATGCGCTGGCGAGCGACAGCGACCCCAATGCCGGGGACACGCTGCACATCACCGCGCTCGACCTGACCGGCACGAAAGGCGCGGCAACGATCGATCCGGTGACCGGATACATCAACTACGTCCCGGACGGCGCGTTCAATCACCTTCGCGGCGGACAGACCGCGACCGACACGCTGCACTACACCGTGTCCGACAACCACGGTGCGAGCAGCGTCGGCACGCTGACGGTCACGGTGACCGGGCCGAACGCGATCATGGACTTCAACCCCGGCTATCAAAGCGCGGCATTGCTGAGGGCCGATGGCAGCGTCTGGATGTGGGGCCAGAACCAGCGCGGGCAGTTGGGCTACGGCACCGTCACCTCCACCGCCTATTCCTATACGCCGACCCAGGTGCCGCTGCCGCTGCCGATGAAGATGGTTGGCAGCGGCTATCAGTATTCGATGGCGGTCTCGGCCGACGGCACCGGCGTCTATACCTGGGGCGACAACAAGTACGGCCAGCTCGGGATCGGCAAGACCGTCACGAACGGCTACTCGGTGACGCCGATGCTGGCGAAGCTGAGTCTGCCCCAGGGCGTGACGATCACCGACATCGCCGACGGCGGCGCCTCCATCCTGATCCTGCGCTCGGACGGCGTGGTGATGGCGTGGGGCCACAACGTCTACGGCCAATGCGGGCTCAATCCCGCGACGGCGGGGTCGGCCATCCTTGCGCCGACGGTGGTGCCGGGGCTGACCGGCGTGACGGCGCTGGCGGGGGGCGACGACTACACGCTGGCGCTGAAGTCCGACGGAACGGTGTGGGCCTGGGGCTACGACAACTACGGGCAGTTGGGTATCAACGGGCCGACGCCGAGCGCGACCGCATATTCCTATGCGCCGGTCGAGATCGCGGGCCTGCCGCAGATCGCGATGATCACCAGCGGCGGCGACGATGCGCAGGTGCTGGATACCACCGGCCATGTCTGGCAGTGGGGGCGCAACCTCTATGGCGAGCTCGGCAACGGCACATTCGATCTGAACGACGGCCCGCACCCGACGCCCACGATGGATGTCGGCCTGTCGAACATCGTCTCGATCGACGGGCAGGGGCCGACCGCGGGCGCCGCCGATGCCGCCGGCAACATCTATGCCTGGGGCTTCGGAAAGCAGGGCCAGATCGGCAACGGCAAGACCGTGAATGTCGCCACGCCGACGAAGGTGATCACCATTCCGACCTCGCCCGATCAGCTGGGGCCGTCGGTGAAGGTGGCGATGAGCCACTACTCCGTTTACGCCTACAACGAAGTGACCGGGCAGGTCTTCGGCTGGGGACAGAACGGATACGGGCAACTGACGGTGCCGACCACGGTGCTGGCCAATCCGAACCCCATCGACATCACCAGCGCGGTCATGGGGATCGCCGGCGCGGCGCCGGCGCAGATGAGCTTCATGTCCGGCGCGGCGATGGCGACGACGATGGACGATGCGACCGGTCTTTCGCCTCTGATGGCGGATACGTTCTCGTCGTCTCTAAGCGGTGATCTTCCGTCTATCGCCTCCTTCGCCCCGGCGCAGTCCTGGGCCTCCGCCGCCTGGTGGGGCGCGGACCCGTTGGCGAGCGCCGCGCTGCACACGTTCCTGACCGCGACCGATCGGCCCGTCTACGGGTAGGGCGCGCCGCCGCTCAGGTGCCGGATGGGCGGGGCGTGCCGATTTCGGCCTTGGTTTCCGGCAGCGCCGTCTGCCAGCCGCCGCCGAGCGCCTTGTAGAGCGCGACCAGATTGTCCGAGACGTTGGTCGTCGCGATTGCAAGCTGTTGCTGCGTGGACAACAGGTTCCGCTGGGCGTCGAGAACGTCGAGGAACGTGGCGACGCCCTGCTGGTAGCGGGTCTGCGCGATGGCGAGCGCGCGCTGGTTGTCGGCCACGGCGCCGATCAGGTCGTCGCGCCGGCGCTGCGTCGCTTCGTAGGCCGACAGCGCATCGTCCACCTCGTTCCATGCGCGCAGCACGGTGCGGCGGTAGTTGACCGCGGCTTCCTGCTGCTGGGCTTCGCGCAGTTGCAGCGTCGAGCGCAGCCGGCCACCCTCGAAGATCGGCAGGGTGATCGAGGGCCCGAAGGCGTAGTTGCGGGAATTCAGCGTCCACAGGTCGGAGGGCTGCAGGCCCTGGATGCCGAAGCTGCCGGTCAGCGTCACGGAGGGATAGAAGTCCGCGGTGGCGACGCCGATGGTCGCGGTCGCCTGATGCAGCTGCGCTTCCGCTTGGCGGATATCGGGACGGCGGCGGGCAAGCTCCGACGGGATGCCGATCGGCACCCGGGGCGGCACCGGCGGCACCGGCTTGGGCTGTTCCAGTTCGGCGCGCAGCGTGTTGGGCGGCTGGCCGAGCAGCAGGCCGAGCGCGTTGATCAGCCGCGACTCCTCCTGCTGGATGGCGGGAACTTCCGCCGCGGTGGACCGCACCTGCGCCGAGGCGTTCGACACGTCGAGATCGGTGGTGATGCCGCCAGCTGCGCGCTGTTGCGTGAGGTTAAGGCTTTCCTGCGCCGAACGCAGGTTGTCGCGCGCGATCTGTTCGCGCAGCTGCGCGCCGCGAAGATCGATGTAGTCCCGGGCGACTTCCGCGAGGGAGGAAACCAGAACGTCGCGGCGGGCCTCGGCCGAAGCTTGGACGGCGGCATCGGATGCCTCGACCGCACGGCGCACACGTCCCCAGAGGTCGATCTCCCATGAGGCATCGAGGCCGTACTGGTACAGGTCGAACGGCGCGAGGTTGGAACTTGTCACGCCGCCGGCGCCGTTCCCCGCGCCATTGGCGCTGGTCGCGGGAGAGGCGCCGGCCGCGCTCGGTCCCAAGAGGGGAAAGACGCCGTTGTTGCTCGCTTTTTCGCGCGTGTAGGTGGCGTTGCCGTTCAGCGACGGGAATTGCGCCGCGCCCACGATGCCACGCTCGGCGCGCGATTCCGCGAGCTTGATGGTGGCGATCCGCACATCGAGATTTTCCGCGGCGACGCGGTTTTCCAGCGCCGTCAGCTGCGGATCGTTCAGCAGGTTCCACCAGTTCGGATCGGCGGGTTCCTGCACGGGCTCGCTCTTGACCGGCTTGGGGACCGGACGGGACGCGTACCAGCTCTGCGCGGGCACGCCGGATTCCGGCTTGAAGTCGGGCCCCAGTGTGCAGCCCGCGGCAAGCAGGCCCGATAGGGCGGAAGCCGCGAGCGCGGCGCGTTTCAAAGGTGATCTGCGTGGCATGGGGTTCCGTTCCGGCGCAGCGCGGAGGCGGGCGAAGAGTAATCCGCCTCCGCCGGGCGGCAACGGCCGCGCCGATGGAGGCAGCCATGCCGCGCGGAGCCACGGACCGGAAGGCGGCGGGTATCGGACGTGGCCCTTCCGCGGCCGCGAATGCGCGGTATCCTGGCGCGGCAATACGGCCAGCGAAAAGGCCGAGCGGGAGGGATCCGATGGGCCAGCCATCATCGTATGTCTATGCCGGCGTCGGGCGGACCAAGCCGGGCGGACTGGCCGGCATCTTTCGCCGACCTGCGCAGGGCGGGGCGTGGGAGCATGTCTTCGCCGACGCCGAGGTGCAGGCGATCACCGTGCATCCATCGGATCGCGGCATTGTGTTCGCGGGCGCGAAAGGCGGCGTGCTGCGCAGCGACGATGCGGGGGCGACATGGTCCTTCCGCGGATTTCCGGAAACCGGAGCGGCGATCTGGTCGGTGATGGTGCATCCCGACGATCCCAGCATCCTGCTTGCGGGCGCCTCGCCCATCGGCGTGTTCCGCAGCGAGGATGGGGGGAAATCCTGGCGGCGGATGCCCGATCCGCGCGTGCCAGAACGCGTGGCGATGCCGTTTCCATGCCGAGTGATGCGCTTCGCTTCGCGGCCGGGACGGGTGGAGGAAATCTTCGCGGCGCTGGAGG
This sequence comes from Pseudomonadota bacterium, assembly GCA_018240635.1. Classification (GTDB taxonomy): domain Bacteria; phylum Pseudomonadota; class Alphaproteobacteria; order Acetobacterales; family Acetobacteraceae; genus JAFEFJ01. The sequence continues at coordinate 9,907 of JAFEFJ010000125.1, forward strand.
TGAACGGCGTGATGCGCAGTACCGATCTCGGCGAGTCCTGGGAAGATTGCGGCGACGACCTGCAGCGCCAATCGGCGGAACCGCATCTGAAAAGCCGCATCGCGAGCGACAGCGAGGCTGAGGGAATGCTGGACAGTCACGCAATCGCGATGACGCCCGCCGCACCTCAGTCCACGTTCCTTGCTGTCCGCATGGGGCTTTTCGCAAGCGCCGACGACGGCGCGCACTGGCGCGACATGGGGGTGGGCCGGTTCTCGCCGCTGACCTATGGGCGCGACCTCCGCGTCTCGCAGCACGATCCGCGCGTGCTCTATGCCTGCCTGAGCGCCGCGGCGTTCAGCGAGCAGGGATCGCTGTACCGCAGCGACGACGTGGGCGAGACCTGGCGCCGCTTCGACCGCGGCATCGCGCCAGCCAGCACAGTGATGGCGGTGGCGCTCGATGCGGCGGATGCCGCGAGCGTGCATATCGCGACGCGCGGCGGGCAGGTTTTCGGCACGCTGGATGGCGGCGCGACCTGGAGCGAGACCCGCCTGCCACCGGAGACGCGCGACGTGTACGCGCTCGCCTGCGGGTAGCCCGCTAAGAAGCCGTCGGTGCGGCGCGCAGCGCCTGGTCGGTCTCGGCGGCCGTTGGGATGCTGCCCTGGCTGCCGTGGCGGGTGCAGGCCAGCGCCGCCGCCGTCGCGGCGCGCCGCATCGCGTCGCGCATCGGCTGTCCCCGGTGGAGTGCCGCCGCCAGGACGCCCACGAAACAATCGCCCGCGGCGGTGGTATCGACCGCCGCGACGGGATGCGCGGGCACATGAAATCGTTCCGTGCCGCGCGCGTAGTCGGCGCCGCGTTCGCCGAGAGTGACGATAACGCCGATGGCGAGCGCGGCGGCGAGACTTGCAGCGTCGGTACCGCCGGTCGCGCGGTGTTCCGCGAGCCATGCGGCCTCGGTCTCGTTGACGATCAGCAGGTCGAGCATCGCGAGCGCGTCGGCGGCGAGCGGCGCGGCGGGAGCGAGATTGAGCACGATCCGGCTTCCGGCGGCGCGGGCCCGGCGGATCAGCGCCGCTGTCTCGCCAGGGTCCAGTTCCATCTGCAGGACGAGGGTGGTGGACGGACCGAGCAGCGCGTCCTCGATCTGCGTGTGCCTGGCAGCGAGGTTGGCGCCCGAGCCGACGGCGATCGCATTGCGACCCGCCGGATCGACCGAGATGGCGGCGCA
>JAFEFJ010000126.1 GCA_018240635.1 Pseudomonadota bacterium
GAGGCGCAGCGCAGCGGCCAGCTGGAAATCCGTACAAGCATCGAAACGTATCTCCGCGACGGCCGCTTCGATCAGGACCGCATGCTTCAGGCGTTCGAGAGCATCGCCAGCGGCTCGGGCGACGGATCATACCCGCTCAGCCGAATCGTGTGTCATATGGAGTGGGCCAGCGCGCACCCTGCCTGCATCGACGATCTTATCGCATTTGAAGCGCGCGTTAGCGACGTGTGGTCTCGTCACGACGATGCGGTCATTTGCGTCTATGATCTTGCCAAGTTCGGCGGCGACACCGTGATCGATATCATGCGGACGCATCCCATGATCATCATCGGCGGCATTCTTCAACACAACCCGTTCTTCGTGCCGCCACAGGAGTTTCTTCAAGAGCTACGCCAGCGGCAGACCGAGCAAGGGTGCTCCCCACGGACGATTGGCTGATCATGCAGACTGAGCAGCTCCATGCCGAGAACAAGCGGCTGCAACGCTGTGTGCGTGATCTCGTCGGAATCATGGCACTGCCTGCGATATGGGTCGGCAGCGGGCCATCCAGGATCGCCGAGAGCCTGCTCGACTCGATTCTCGCCATGCTGGATCTGGACTTCGCCTACCTGCACTTGAACGATGCGAGCGGCAATCGGCTGCTTGATGTGACGCGGTCGTCGCAATGGGCAGGCACCGTGGCATCACCGCAGGAACTGGAGGCAACGCTGGCGCGTTGTCGGCTCGGCAGGACCAAGGAGTGGCCGCATAGGCTGACGGTTGATGGCAATGATATTGCGATTTTGCCCGTCCGCCTCGGACTGCTCGGCGAGATCGGGCTTCTGGTGGCTGGATCGCGGCGGACGGACTTCCCGCGCCAGACCGAGGCGCTCCTCCTCAATGTCGCGGCCAACCAGGCGACGATTGGTCTGCAGGCCGCCTGGCAGCTGAGCGAGCAGAAGCGCGTTGCTCGGGAGCTCGACCGGCGTGTGGAAGCGCGAACCCGGGAGCTTGCCGAGGCGAACGAGGAACTGCTGCAGAGGAAGCTGGATTTCCAGTTGGTCGTCGATGCGATTCCGGCCATCGTCTGGTCTTCCCTCGCCGATGGCCGGGCAGACTTCGTCAATCAGCACTTTCGGAGATATGTCGGCCTGTCAACGGAAGAGGCGCGGGACTGGGGCTGGGTCGGCGCTGTTCATCCCGGCGATGTCTCCGAGTTCATGGAGAATTGGCGGGCGATCCTGGCATCCGGGCGCTCCGGTGAGTTTCAGGCAAGGTTGCGCCGCTTCGACGGGGAATATCGTTGGTTTCTCTTGCGCGCAGAGCCGCTCGCGGACGCGGATGGCAATCTCAAGTGGTTCGGCGCCTGCTTCGACATGCACGACTGGAAGAAGGCCCAGGACGAGCTGCGCGACGCCCAGGCAGAGCTGGCCCATGTTGCCCGCGCTACGACGATGGGTCAGCTGACCGCATCGATTGCGCACGAAATCAATCAACCACTGTCCGGGATCGTGACCAATGCCAGTACTTGCCTGCGTATGCTGTCGGCCGGGCAACCGAATGTAACCGGTGCGCAGGAGACCGCGCGGCGCATGATTCGCGACGCCCGGCGCGCCACGGAAGTGGTTTCCCGGTTGCGGTCGCTCTTCACGAAACAAAACACCTCCGTCGAGGCGGTGAACCTGAATTCGGCAATACAAGAAATCATCGCATTGACATCAACAGAGCTGCAAAGGGCCTGTGTGCATTTGCGCCTCGAATTATCCGACGATCTCCCGCCCGTGGATGGTGATCGTACCCAGTTGCAGCAGGTGATCATGAACCTGATTCTGAACGCCGTGGAGGCGATGAGTGGGGTGACCGACCATGCCAGGGACCTGACTATCGCAACCGAACGCGACGGAGACGGCTACGTACGCGTCGTGATCCGGGATGCCGGGGTGGGCTTTGACCCCACCGCCAGCGAAAAGCTCTTCCGGCCGTTCCACACGACCAAAAGCCACGGTATGGGCATCGGGCTCTCAGTGAGCCGGTCGATCGTCGAGCACCACCACGGCCGTCTCTGGGCTGAAGCTAATGATGGCCCAGGCGCGACATTCTTTGTTGCAATTCCGTCCGGAGCAGACGGGGAGGCAATGGCGAGGCAGTCACAAAAATGAAGAAGATGGCGTATGTCGCCGTTGTTGACGATGACGAATCCGTTCGGGAATCGCTTCCGGACTTGCTGCGGGAGTTCGGCTACGAGGCCCGTGGGTTTTCGTCGGCCGAAGAGTTCCTGGAGGCGGACAAAGTCCGGCAGGCGGAGTGCCTGGTGCTGGATATTGCAATGCCTGGGATGTCCGGTTTCGATCTGCAGCGTGAGCTGAACCGGCGGGAGCGGAAAGTACCGACCGTCTTCATCACTGCACACGGCGACGAAGCAATCCGACTCCGAGTCCGTCGGCACGGTGCGGTCGATTGCCTGCTCAAGCCGTTCTCCGATACGGCACTGTTCGAAGCCATGAAGGCGGCGCTGAAGCAGGGGTGAACCAGCCTCGTTGTTGTCGGGCGTGTGGAGGGAAAATTGCATCAGAGCGTAAAAGGCAATGAAACCGGTCCGTTGGCTCCGCAGAATGCCGGTCCCGTCGTTTATGTCGTGGACGATGACATATCCGTGCGCGAGTCACTTGAAGGGCTTATCCGCGAAGCGGGCTGGCGGCCGACGACCTTCGCGTCCGCAGGGAGCTTTCTGTCCCATCAACACACGGCCGGTCCAAGCTGCCTCATCCTCGATGTGTCGTTGCCGGACCAGAGCGGTCTGGACCTTCAGCGGCGTATTGCCGTCGAACGGGCGAACATGCCGATCATCTTCATCACCGGCTATGGGGACATCCCGATGTCGGTGCGCGCGATAAAGGCGGGGGCCGTGGAGTTCCTGACCAAGCCATTCGATGATGAGGCGCTTCTGGACGCCATTCGCGGTGCCCTCAAGCACAGCGCGAATTCGCTGGACGCCGCTGCGGATGCTCAGGTTCTCAAGGATCGCTACGTGGCGCTGAGCCGTCGCGAGCGCGAAGTGATGGCGCTGGTGGTGGCTGGCTTGCTGAACAAGCAGGTTGGCGGCGAGCTTGGCATCAGTGAGATTACGGTGAAGGCGCATCGCGGCCGTGTGATGCAAAAGATGAAGGCGCGTTCTCTCGCAGATCTGGTGACGATGGCTGCAAAGCTCGGGATCGAACGATAGGTTCGCTGGAACCCTCCGATACCAAGGTGTCTGCGATACCTTCGTCCGATGGATCTGCCGTTGGTTACCCGGCTATCTAGGCCGAACCGGACATCGTCCGGCCCGCCCTGCCGCTGGAGAACGCAGATGCAAGGGAGCGAGCCCGGCCAGCAGATTCGCCTCGAATACCGGTCACCGGCCTACTGGTGCGTTACCTTCGACGTCCCTCCGCTGAACATCTTCGATCCCTGGCACATGACGCCGCTGGGTGTAATCGTCTCGGTGCTCGGGGCGGACAGCGACGTGTGGGGCGTCGTCTTTGACGGCACCATCGACGGGTTCTTCCTGGCCCACTGCGACTTCCTCGCTAGGCCGGAGGACACGTTTTGCCTGCTGCCCGGGCCCACCGGCCTGCGGCAACTGCGCCTGACGCACTGGTACGGCTCAGCCGCGCCCTCGTTCGTCTCCATCGCCAAGACACTCGGACGCGCGACCTTCGTGGGAAGCGAGCTGTCGCTCGCCAGCGACATGCGGTCCGGCAGCCGGGAGAACGGCACTCTCTCGCTGTGGGAAGTCGGTTGCGGGCTGGTGCCGGGCGCCGGAGCCATGGTACGGCTGCGGCGCCTCACGGGTCGCGGCCGTGCCCTTGAGGTCCTGCTGGGTGCCGACGAAGTCCGCAGGGACGTTGCCGAGCTCTACGGCGATGTCAATCGTGCCCCGCCGGACGGTGAGCTCGACGGCTTCGTCGATGCGCTCGCGGCGCGGTTAGCGTCTTTCGACAAGCGGGCGATCCTGGACACCAAGCGCCTCGCGAACCAGGCCGACCCGCCTCTCGATGCGGGCATCCAGCCGGAGTGGGACACCTTCCTGGCCTTGCTGATCGGTCCGGGCACGCAGGCACGGATCAAGCTGCTGATGGACAAGGGCTTCCACATGCTAGGCGATGTCGAGACGCGCCTCAGCTATCATATCGGCCAGATCGGCCTCTGATCCGAGCCGGCATCGCAGCGACGGCTGCCACGGAAAATGTCATCTGATCCGATCGTGCTGGAGAACCGGTCTTGGGAAGGGAGACATTGCCATGACCGCTGGGCAGAAGGTCGTCGTCATCACCGGTGCGTCGCGGGGGATCGGGGAAGCCCTGGTCCGCGCCTTTCGCAGGCGCGGCTACCGCGTCGTGGCGACGGCGCGTACGGTGACGCCGGCCGATGACGCCGGCGTCCTCGCCGTTCCCGGCGACATCGCCGACCGGAAGACGGCGCAGCAGGTGATCTCCGAGGGGCTCGCGCGGTTCGGACGGATCGACACGCTCGTTAACAACGCGGGCATCTTCATTGCCAAGCCCTTCACGGATTACACGAGCGCTGATTATGAAGTGATGCTGGCCGTGAACACCACCGGCTTCTTCCATGTCACGCAGCTTGCGTTAGCGGAAATGGAGAGGCGGAACAGCGGCCACGTCGTGCAGATCACCGCCAGCCTCGTCGATCACGCCGACGTCAGGGTTCCATCGGTCCTGGCTTCACTGACCAAGGGCGGCCTCAATGCCGCCACCAAGGCGCTGGCCATCGAATATGCCAGGCGCGGGATCCGCGTGAACGCCGTGGCGCCAGGCATCATCAGGACGCCGATGCATTCGTCCGAAACTCATGCAGATCTCGACCGGATGCATCCGATGGGGCATATGGGTAAAATCTCCGACATCGTGGAGGCCGTGCTCTACCTAGAATCCGCTCATTTCGTCACCGGGGAGATCTTACACGTCGATGGTGGCCAGAATGCCGGCCACTGATGCCACCCCGCGATCTGGCGCACCTGTTCCCAGGTTGTCACAAGAAACGCAACGATGGGGGCTGTATGATGAACCTCTGCATGATCGGGTCCACGTCCGCCCTCGGCGGCCTTTTGTTCGGCTACGACACGGGCGTCATTTCCGGTCCTCTTCTTTTCATCCGGAAGGTGATGTCTCAGTCTCCGAAGATGCTGGGCGTAGTGGTCGCGGTTGCGTTGGCAGGTGCTGCGACGGGCGCGGCAATGGCGGTGTGCCTGTAGGACCGGGCCGGCCGCCGCCCTCTCATCCTGGACCCCGGACTGCTGTTCGTCGCGGGCGCGGTCACTTCCGCCCTGACGCGGTGATCCGAGCCTGCGCAGGCCCCTCATGCGCAGCGGCATCGCTCCGCCGCCCGATACCAAGGTGTCGCCGATACCAATGTCCAACTGGCCCGGCGTTGTCGTCGCGGCCAATCATTGGTGCTCGGATGTGAGCGGCGGAGGAGGGCGAGAACCATGAAGATCCTGTTGGTGCTGACGTCGCACGACATTCTGGGCAGCACCGGCCGCAAGACCGGCTTCTGGCTCGAAGAGTTCGCAGCGCCCTACTATGTGTTCCTGGACGCCGGCGTCGATCTGACGCTCGCCTCGCCCAAGGGCGGGCAACCGCCGATCGACCCGAAGAGCGATCTCCCCGAAAGCCAGACGGCGGCCATGGCGCGTTTCAAGAGGGATCCGGCGGCGCAGAGCGCACTCGCGCATACGGTGAAGCTGCAGGACATGCGGGCGGAGGACTTTGACGCGATCTTCTACTCGGGCGGCCACGGACCGATGTGGGACTTGGTGGATAATCCCCAATCCATCGCGCTGATCGAAGCCTTCTACAATTCCGGCAAGCCTGTCGCCGCCGTCTGCCACGCGCCGGCGGTGTTGCATCGGGTGATGTACCAGGGGGCGCCGATCGTGAAGGGCAAGCGCGTCACTGGGTTTGCCAACAGCGAGGAAGAGGAGGTTCAGCTCGCCCATGTCGTGCCGTTCCTGGTGGAAGACGAATTGAAGCGGCTGGGTGGGATCTTCGAGAAGGCGCCGAACTGGCGGAGCTTCGCCATCACCGATGGGCGGCTGATCACAGGCCAGAACCCAGCGTCCTCAACCGCCGGGGCTCAGGCGTTGCTGAAGCTGCTTGCCGACATGCAATCCTCGGCGCACACTCCGAGCGCGTCATGATCGCCATGCGGATCGGAAGCTTCGCCAACGCGAATATGACGAGCGGGCATACTGCGCGCTAGGCGGGCGCCGTGACCTTGGCCAGCTGGCCGTCATCGGCGAAACTTGGGCCTCGCACGGCATGGCCCGAACGAATCGCCGTCCCATGAGGAACGCGCGTATGGCAGCGCCCGGTACGCTCCGCTCTACGAGGATTCCGCTTGCCCATGGATCCGGCGCGATCCCCGCCGCCGGGTTCGGCACGCTGATCCCCGATCCTGTCGCGACCAGGCGGGCGACAAAGATCGCGTTGGAGGTCGGCTTCCGGCATTTCGACTGCGCGGAGCGATACCGCAACGAAGAGGCGGTTGGCGATGCGTTGCAGGAAGCATTCAGGACCGGGGCGGTCCGGCGGGAGGACGCCTTCGTCACCACGAAGCTGTGGAACACCAATCATCGTCCCGAGCGGGTCGAACCCGCGTTCGATGCAAGCCGACGGCGGCTGCGGCTAGAGTACGTGGATTGCTACCTCGTCCACACCCCCTTCGCCTTCCGGCCCGGCGACGAGCAGGACCCGAGGGACGAGCACGGTCAGGTCGTTTATGATTCCGGCGTGACGCTTGCCGAAACCTGGCGGGCGCTCGAGCGCCTCGTGGTCGGCGGCCGGTGCAGGTCGATCGGCCTATCGGACATTTCGCTGCCGAAGCTGCGGGAGATTGTCGCGACCGCGCGGATCAAGCCCGCCGTGGTGCAGGTCGAATCCCATCCCTACCTGCCCGAATGGGACCTGCTCGACTTCTGCCGGGAGAACGGGATTGTTCTGCTGGCGTTCGCTGCGTTGGGTCACGGTTTGAGCCCGAGACTGCTGGATGACCCCGTCATCACGAGGATCGCGCAGCGCGTCCGCAAGACGCCCGCGCAGGTTGCATTGGCCTGGGCCGTACAGCGCGGCACTGCTTTCCTGACCACCTCGGTTACGCCCGGGCGCATTCGGGAGAACTTCGAGATATCGAGCTTGCCTGAAGACGCCATGCGGGAGATGCGGGAGGGGATCACGACGCAAGTCCGGTTCAATGCCGTGGTGGGGACCGGCGTGCCCGGCTTTATTCCCCGCGCCGGTTGAACCGAACTCCACGACTTTGGACCCCTGCGGGTGACCAAGGTGTCTTTGCGGTTAGGACGGGCGGTGGAGGTTTGACGCTGTCCGTTTCGTCGCTTTCCGATGAGTGCCCGATATGACCGAGCAAAGCAAAGAGCCACGTTCGATCGAAGCGAAACCGGCCGCGGGTGACGATGTCTCGACTGCCCGCGACGCGAAATTGGCGCAGACGCCGCCGGAGGACAAGAAGGCTGGGCGGAGGCGAAAGCTTCTGGCCGGTGTGCTCGGCGTTGCCATCTTGGCGGCTCTGCTTGTGTTCGGCATCCCGAGGATCGAGGAGATGCTCAACACCGTCTCCACCGACGACGCCTTCGTGAATGGACACGTGACGTTTGTCGCGCCCCGCGTGGCCGGACAGATTGCCCGCGTGCTGGTGGATGACAACAACCGAGTGCACAAGGGCGATCTTCTCGCCGAGTTGGACAAGGAACCGTACCGAGTCGCGGTCTCCGAAAAGCAGGCGGCGGTCGACGCCGCAAAGGCGGACGTGCAGGCCGCCACCGCAGCGGTGCGGGCGATCGAAGGGCAGGCAAGGAGCCAGCGCTGGAACCTGCAACGCGCCGTGGAGGGGGTCGACAGTCAGATCGCGCTCCTGCACGCACGGGTCGCCGCTGTCGACAAGAGCAAGGCAGCACTGGTGCTGGCGCAGCTTCAATTCGATCGGGCGCGGCAGCTCGTCGCCAGGGACGATGTGCCGCGGGAGGTGTACGACCAGCGGCAGGCGGAGCTGACGAAGGCCGGCGCAGAGCTCGCGCAGGCGGTGGCCGAAGTCCATCAGATCCGCGTCGCGCTGGGGCTGCCGCCTCAGCCTGAAGGGGGCGGAGATCTCGGCCAGGTGCCGCCCGATCTCGACGAGACCTTTTCGTCCGTCCTGGAGGCGCAGGCGGAACTCATCCAGAGTGCCGCGCAACTCGGCGTCGTGCACTCGTTCGAGCAGGGTCCGAAGGCGATGCTCGCCCAGTTCGAAGAATTGGGGAATATCGACAGCACGTTCGCCCAGCTCACCGCCAATGCCCCGGCCGTCAGGCAGGCCGAGGCGAAACTCGAAGCGGCCGCGCGCGATCTCGCGCAGGCTGAGCTGAATCTTCGCTACTGCGATATCACGGCGACGATCGACGGCGTCATCACGCGGCGCAACGTCAACCCGGGCAACTATGTCCAGGTCGGCCAGAACCTGATGGCGGTCCGTTCTCTCGATGAGATCTGGATCGACGCCAACTTCAAGGAAACGCAGTTGCGCGACTTGCGCATCGGGCAGCCCGTCGATCTGTATGTCGACATGTACGGCAGCAAGCATGTCTTCAAAGGCCGGATTTCCGGCTTTACCGAGGGGACCGGATCGACCCTCGCGTTGCTGCCGCCCCAGAACGCCACGGGTAACTTCGTCAAGGTGGTGCAGCGCTTGCCGGTCCGGATCGATCTCGTCGACTACAATGCCGATCAGACACCTCTATTCATCGGCACCTCGGTCGTTCCCACTGTCCATATCAATAAGCCGCCAGCCGGGCCCGATGCCGGGAAGTTTCTCCAAACCTATGTGCCGCGGTCTCGGAGCCCTAGCCCGACTGCCAGTGCGTCGGACACCCGGCAATGACCGATGTCGTACTTTCGTCGACACCCCTGAATCTCCCTTCCCGAACAGCGATGAACCCCTGGGTCGTCGCGGCCGTTGTCGTGGTGCCGACCTTCATGGAGGTGCTCGACACCACGATCGCGGTTGTGGCGCTGCGCTATATCGCGGGCGGCCTGTCGGCCACCGTCGATGACGGCGAGTGGGTCATCACCAGCTATCTTGCTGCCAACGCGATCATCCTGCCCATCACCGGCTGGCTGATCGCGCATCTTGGGCGCCGCAACTACTTCCTGCTTTCCATCGCCGTATTCACCCTCGCCTCGGGGCTATGCGGCATGGCCACGGGGCTCGGGCAACTCATCCTGTTCCGCGTGCTCCAAGGTCTTGCCGGCGGTGGACTTCAGCCGTCCAGCCAGGGCGTGCTGCTGGATGCCTTCCCGGTCGAGCGGCAGGGGATGGCCATGACGCTGTTCGGCTTGGCGGCGCTGATCGCGCCCGTCGTGGGCCCCACGCTTGGCGGCTGGATAACCGACGACTACTCCTGGCGATGGGTGTTTTGGATCAACGTCCCCGTCGGCCTCCTGGCCCTGGGTGCGTGTGCCATCACGCTGCGGGACCCCGATTACCTCACGGCACAGCGCATGGAGTTGCGGAAGCGGCCGTTCAGCTTTGACAGCATTGGCCTGTCACTGCTGGTCGTAGTCACCATCTGTTGGGAGGTGATGCTTAGCAAGGGCCAGGAATGGGACTGGCTGGGCGACCCGCTCTGGCGTGTGCAGACGCTGGCAATCCTGTTCGCCGTAGGCTTGGCCGGGCTGGTCTTCTGGGAACTGCGCCATCCGAGTCCGGTGGTCAATTTCCGCCCATTGCGCGAGCGGAATTTCGCTGCTTGCTGCACTATCATCTTTTGCGCCTTCGCAGTGTTGTATGCTGCCAGCACCTCTCTGCCTGCCTTGCTCCAGTCGCTGTTCGGCTACGATGCGTTGAGCGCCGGACTGGTCATGTCGCCCGCCGGCTTCTTCGCGGTCATCGCTATGCCGTTCGTGGGGCGCTCGCTCGGCCGAGGAACCGACGCGCGGTGGATGATTGCCGCGGGTCTCTTGACCATGGCCGCGGGGAACTACTGGATGTCACAGATGAACCTTGACATCAGTCCGGGGCAGGCCATTTGGCCGCGCGTGGTGCTGATCGTCGGGCTGGCTATGTGCTTCGCCCCCGCAAACGTCGCAGCTTACCTCTATACGCCGGTCGCGCTGCGCGGTGCGGCGGTCGGTTTGTTGAGCCTGCTGCGCAATGAGGGCGGCAGCGTAGGGACCTCTGTCGCGCAGACTGTGCAGGAGCGTCGTGAGCAGTTCCACCTCCTGCGTCTTGGCGAGTGGCTCGATCCCTTCAATGCGGCGACGCGTTCCTTTCTTCACCAGGCTTCACGTCCGTTCCTGCAGCAGACCGGCGATCCGGTGGCCGCGCAGCAACTGGCCCTGCAGGCACTCGCAAACCTGCGCCAGCAACAGGCATCGGCGCTCGCCTACTTCGATGTGTTCTGGGTGCTGGCCGTTGTCATGGTCGCGCTGACGCTCCTTGTGTTGCTGATGAAACGCTCCGTCGCAGAGAAGGGCACCCGGATCGCATCCGAGTGAACGAAGTCGGCCCGATTTGGTTGAGCCGTTCAGGCTGTCGATCGAAGGCTTCAAGATGCCCACGACATGCCCGCGTTACTCGCCTGAGCTCCGTTGCCAGATGGTCGAGCTGGACCGTGCCGGTCACGATCCGTCTGACCTCGCCAGGGAGTTCGAACCGACGGCGCGTCGCTGTCGCGCTCACGGTCGAGCAGGTGTTCGGCACCGACCTGCCGCGGGCGCTCCGCTTCGTCGCGGCGCTCACGAATGCCTATGCGCTGCTGTTGGCGATGGGAGCCCGCGCCGCCGCGGCGTCCGCCTGACGACACGCGCGTTGTGCCGCGCCTCGCGGCAGCCGCGCCGGGCTGTATGGTGTTATCCGCTCGCCGTCCACGAGCGAGAAGAAATGGATCGCCTCCGGCGCGCATTGCAGATGCACGGCCTCGCCGGTGCGCAGCGCGATGTGCTCCGCCTGTCGGACCAATAGCCGCTCCCGACGTGTATCGCGCAGCCATACCAGCGCCTAGTGCCCCGTGCGCTCGATCACCTCCACCACTGCAGGTATCCCGGTATCGGCGAGCCGGAAGTCCTGGGGGCGGATACC
>JAFEFJ010000127.1 GCA_018240635.1 Pseudomonadota bacterium
GATCGGCACGATCTCGCCGAAGCCGAGCGTGACGATGGCGAGGTAGTCGCCGCGCAGGCGCAGCGTCGGCGCGCCGAACAGGATGCCGAAGAACGCGGCGATCAACCCCGACAGCGGCAGCATGATCCAGAACGAGACGGTGAAGTGGACCACCTCGCCGCCGGTGTCGCCGGGGATCTTTTGCACGAGGCCGAGCGACTGGAACGGCTCCCAGAAACCGCTCCAGACGGGGTGCAGCTGATAGGCCGTCATGACGCCGTAGGCATAGGCACCGATGGCGAAGAACGCGGCATAGCCGAGATCGAGCAGGCCCGCGAAGCCGACGACGATGTTCAAGCCGAGGGCGAGCGTGGCATAGGCGGCGGCGTTGGCGGCGGCATCGACATCGGCGTCGTTGCTGTGGACCAGCGGGAACAGCAGGCACAGGACCAGCACGACGCCGGCGACGATCTGCTTGCCCCGGTCGGTCGCCATCCAGGCCAGCGGACGCGCGAATGGCGAAGCGGCGGGCGCGGTGGTTTGAGACATGTTCTGCCCCGTCTCAGGATTTATTGGGGGCCAGCCGGCCAAACAGCCCGGCCGGACGGAACACAAGGACCAGCACCAGAATTCCGAAGATGATCACGTCAGACCAGGCGGTGCCCGGCCATTGACCGGTCATCGCCTCGATCAATCCGATGATGATGCCGCCCACCATCGCACCGGGCACGTTGCCGATGCCGCCGAGCACGGCGGCGGTGAAGGCACGCAGTCCAGCGGTGAAGCCGATGATGAAGCTGGTGAAGTTGTAGTAGAGACCGAAGATCATGCCGCCGGCGCCGGCCAGCGCGCTGCCCAGAAAGAAGGCGGTGACGATGATGCGGTCCACCTCGACGCCCATCATGCGGGCGGCTTCGGGGTCCTGCGCCGTGGCGCGCATCGCCTTGCCGAGCTTGGTCTTCTGCACGAAGTAGTAGAGGCCGAGCATCAGGACGAACGACACCGCCCAGATCAGCACCTCGCGCAGGCGCAGCACGGCGCCGCCGATGTCGATCTGCGCCGGCGGCAGCGGATTCGGGAAGTTCTTCGAATCCGCGCCGATCGTCAGCAGCACGATGTTGAACAGGATGTAGGAGACGCCGATCGTGGTGATCATCGCCGCCGGTCCCTTGACGTTGCGCAAGGGACGCAGCGACACGCGCTCGATGACCACGCCGATCAGGCCGGAGCCCAGCATGGTGGCCGCGAAGGCCATCAGGAGGACACCGATGAGCGGCAGTCCGGTCAGGATCACGTTCTGACCGGATATGCCGAACATCTGCAGCGTGTACATGGCGATGAAGCTGCCGACCATGAACACGTTGAAGTGCGAGAAGTTGATGAGTTCGAGGATTCCGTAGACGAGCGTGAACCCGAGCGCGAGGAGCGCGTACATCGCGCCCAGGCTCAGCCCGTTGATGGTCTGCTGCAACAGCAGATCGAAGGTTGTCATCGGCTGTGCAGCCCGTTTGGTCAGATCAGATCAGGCGTGGATTACGACTGCGGCGCGACGGCGATGTAGCGGTACTGCTTGTCCATGTCGTCGGGCTTGGCGGACTTGTCCTGCTTGATCTGGAAGATGCTGACCGTGCGGTCGGCGAGGTCGCCGTTGGCGTCGAAGGAGACGGTGCCCTGCAGCGTCGGGACCTTCGATGTCTGGATGGCGTCGCGCACCGCGTCGCGGGTCACGGGCTTGCCGCTGGCGGCCACGCGCTTGATGGCGTCCACGATCACGAGGCCCGCGTCGTAGGCCGTGATCGCGTAGTCGTCCGGCTGCTCGCCGAAGCGGCTGGCGTACAGGCGGCTGAACTCGCCGACCTTGTCGCTACCCGAAAGGTGCGGCGAGGCGATGGTGGCGTACCAGCCTTCATTGGCCGGATAGCCGACCGCGTTCAGCATTTCGGGGCCGTAGACGCCGTCGCCGCCCGCCTTGATCATGTTCGGGACGATGTCGTAGGCCTGCTTGGCGAGCTTCACGCCGGCCTGCAGCACGCCGCCGTAGTACAGCGCGTCGGGGTTCAGCTGCTTGATCTTGGTCAGGACGGCGGTGTAGTCGGCGGCCTTGGGGTCGAGCCGGTCGCGGCCCATCACCTTGATGCCCTTCTTCTCCGCCTGGGCCTGGAACGCATCGGCGAGGCCGACGCCGTAGGCGCCGCTGTCGTCCAGCACGTAGACGGATTTGACCTTCAGGGTCTCGGCCATGTAGTTGGCCATGTTGGGGCCCTGGAAGGCGTCGGTCGTGACGGTGCGGAAGTAGATCGGCTTGCCGGCCGGGCGATACTGGTCGGCGAATTTCGGGTTGGTGATGTCGGGGTTGGTCGAGGACGGCGTGATCGTCGCCAGGTCGCCCTGGCTCAGGATCGGCGCCATCGCCTTGCCCGCGCCGCTCATCTGCGGACCGACGGCGGCGACCACGTCCTTGTCGGACACCATCTTGCGGGCGTTGGTGGCGGCCTGCGCCGGGTCGTACTGGCCGGCGGTGGCGGTGCCGTCATCGAGCTTCATGATCTCGATCTTGTAGCCCGGGATCTCCGCCGCCGCGTTGGCCTGCTCGATCGCCAGGATGGCGCCGTTGGCGATGAGGTTGGCGCTGTGCGCGTCCGCGCCCGTCAGCGACAGGCTGATGCCGACTTTGACGACCTTGTCTTCGGCACGTGCCGGCGAGAGCGACGTGGCTCCGACGGCGGCCAGAACGGCGGCGCTGAGCGTCGCGCTGGCAAGAGCTTGGGCAGCAGCCCGGCGGGTAATCATCGTGAAGTCTCCCTGGTCCGTGATCTGGACGGTGTTATGGGCGGCATGGGTTAGCAAGCCACGGGCCATTCAGTCACGATCCCACGATCAGGAAAAGCGGTTTTCGTGACCCCGAACAGCCCCCGGCCGGCACCCGGCGTCCGCTGGCTTGGCGGCCAACGGTCGGCTAGCGTCGTCGCATGAACGATCCAGTGCCGAATGACAATAGGGTGTGTGCGGCCGGCCCCGGACGGGAGCGTGTCGCACTGGTGACCGGATCGACGTCCGGCATCGGCGCCGCCATCGCGCGGCGGCTGGCGGCGGACGGATTCGCGGTGGTGGTGCATTCCCGCGCCTCGGCCGAGGCCGGGCGGGCCATGGCGGCAGAGCTGCCTGGGGCGCTGTATGTCCAGGCGGACCTGGAAGACGACGCCGAGCGGACCCGGCTGGTCGCCGCCGCGGTGGGCCATCGGGGGCGGCTGGATGTGCTGGTGAACAACGCCGCGATCAGCTGGCGCATCCCGCACGCCGACCTTGCGGCCGCGACGCCCGAGGTGTGGGCGCGGATGAACAACCTCAACGTCATCGCGCCGTGGCGGCTTATCACGGCGGCCGAAGGCGCGTTGCGCGCCGCCGCCGAGGCGGCGGGACGCCCGGCTTCGATCGTCAACATATCTTCGCATGCCGGGGTGCGGCCGAAGGGCGCGTCGATCCCCTATGCTGCCGGCAAGGCCGCGCTCAATCATATGACGAAGCTGCTCGCCGCGGCCCTGGCGCCCGCGATTCGCGTCAATGCCGTTGCACCCGGCCTGGTGGACACGCCGATGACCGCCGACTGGACCGACATGCGCGCAATGTGGCGCGACCGCGCCCCGATGCGGCGGCCCGCGCGCCCAGAGGACATCGCGGACCTTGTGGCGATGCTGATCGCGTCGGACTACGTGACCGGCGAGATCGTGCTCGCGGATGGCGGGCTCAATCTGACCTGATGCGGACGACAACGCCGACACAAGCGCGAGGATGAGGCCGATGCCGGAGTTGATTCACCGTATCGCCGGCTACGCGGTGGCCGAGCAGGACGCGGCGCTGCCGGAGGCGGTGCTGCACCATGCCAAGCGCGCGGTGATCGACTGGTTCGCAGCCCTGCTGCCGGGCAGCGTGCTGCCGCCCGCGACGCTGCTGGCCGACGCGCTGGCGGACGAGCTCGATCACGGCGGGGCGGTGATCTACGGCAGCAACCGCCGCGCGCCGGTCCGCGCCGCCGCGTTGATCAACGCCACCGCGTCGCACACGGTGGAGTTCGACGACATCTTCCGCGACGCCGTCTATCACCCCGGCTGCCCGGTGATCGGCGCGGCGCTGGCGGCGGCGCAGGCGCGGGGCGCGAGCGGGATGACGCTGCTGCGCGCCGTGGTGGTGGGCTACGAGGTCTCGACCCGCATCGGCGTGGCGGTGCAGCCCTCGCATTACCGGTTCTGGCACACCACCGGCACCGTCGGCACTTTCGGGGCGGCGGCTGCGGTGGGCACCGTGCTGGGGCTGGGGCGCGAGCAGATGGCGCACGCGATCGCCACCGCCGGCACCTTCGCCGCCGCCTTGCAGCAGGCGTTTCGCTCGGATGCCATGTCCAAGCCGCTGCACGCGGGCCACGCGGCCGAGGCGGGGGCGCTGGCGGCGCTGGGCGCGGGGCGCGGCGTGACCGGGGCGCTCGATGTGCTGGAGGGCGCGGCGGGGTTCGGCGCGGCGATGAGCGCGGGCGCCGACTGGGAGCGCGCGACCGAGGGCCTCGGCAGCCGCTACAACATCACGCAGATGACCTTCAAGAATCACGGCTGCTGCGGCCACGCCTTCGCCTCCATCGACGCCGCGCTGGCCCTGCAGGCGGCGCACGGCTTCGGCGCCGACGACATCGAGGCGATCGAGGTCGCGACCTACAAGGCGGGCGTCGACGTGACCGGGCGCTGGCAGGCGACGACGCCGTTCGAGGGGCGGTTCAGCACGCCGTTCACGGTGGCGAGCGCGCTGGTGCATGGCAGCGTGCGACTGAACGGTTTCACGCCCGAGCGCCTGGCCGATGTGCGCGTGCAGGCGCTGATGAAGCGCGTGACGATGTCAGTCTCGCCGCGCTGCGAGGCGGATTTCCCGTCGCGGCGCTCGGCCGAGGTGACGGTGGTTCTGCGCGACGGACGGCGGTTCAGCCACTACCAGCCGACCCGCAAGGGCGACCCCGACGCGCCGCTGACCGATGCCGACGTGATGGCGAAATACCGGGAACTGGCCGAGCCGGTGATCGGCGAGGACGCGGCCGATCACCTGCTGGTGGAGATCCTGGCGCTGGACCGCCAGCCGCAGGTGGGGCTGCGGATCAAGCGAGGCGGGTAGCCAGACGGTCGGCGTGCCTGCGCGGGCGCGGGTTTCTGGCTGCGCCCCACCCCGGCCCTCCCCACGAGGGGGAGGGAGAAGAAGGACGCTCGGCCTGCCGGCGCGGGGAGCGGAGGGCGTGGGGCGACACCGGGAACGATCCGGGCGCCCCCGCCCGCCCCCTGGACAGCCATCCCCGCCCGCGCCATAGGAACCGCCCCGCCGCGCCCGCACGGCGCCGCCGCCTTCTGGGAAGCTCCGCCCGCCCGCCATGATGTATTTCGGCCGCCTCAAGACCGCGTCGATCCTGGGCGCCATTCTGCTGGGCGCCCTGCTCTGCCTGCCCAACCTGTTCCCCGCCCCGGCGTCATGGCTGCCGTGGCGGACGGTGCATCTGGGCCTCGACCTGCGCGGCGGCAGCTACCTGCTGCTGGAAGTCGACATGCCGGCCGTCATCAAGGAGCGGCTGAACAGCCTGACCGATTCGGCGCGGCAGGCGCTGCGGCCGGGCAACATCTTCTATCAGTCGATCCAGCCGCAGACCGACCAGAACCGCGTCGTCATCCGCCTGCGCGATCCGGCGCGGCTGCAGGACGCGCTGGAGGCGCTGAAGCCGCTGGTCGCGCCGGCGTCCGCCGGGCAGGCGCCGGACATCGACATGGCGAGCACGCCGGACGGGCAGATCACGCTGACGCTGTCGCCCGTCGCGCTGCGCGACCGTGCGCTGGCGGCGGTGCAGCAATCGATCGAGATCGTGCGCCGGCGCATCGACGAAACCGGCGTCGTCGATCCGCAGATCACGCGGCAGGGCGACAACCGGATCGTGGTCCAGCTGCCCGGCATCGAGGATCCGAACCGGATCAAGGAGCTGCTCGGCCAGACCGCGCATATGACCTTCCGGCTGGTGGACGAGAACGCCAATCCAGCCGCGCCGCCGCCGCCCGGCGTCGACATGCTGCCGATGGAGGGCGCGCCAGGGCAGAAGATCGGCGTGCGCCGCCGCGTGGACGTGGACGGCGCCGACCTGACCGACGCGCGCGCAGGCACCAACCCGCAGACCGGGCAGTGGGTGGTGAACTTCACCTTCAACAGCGAGGGCGCGCGCCGCTTCGGCGACGTCACCCGCGCCAACGTCAACCGCCGCTTCGCCATCGTGCTGGACGACAAGGTGATCAGCGCGCCCGTCATCCGCGAGCCGATCACCGGCGGGCGCGGTCAGATCAGCGGCAACTTCACCGCCGCGAGCGCGACCGACCTTGCCGTGCTGCTGCGCGCGGGCGCCCTGCCCGCGCCGCTGACGGTGGTGGAGGAGCGCAGCGTCGGGCCCGAGCTGGGCGCCGATTCGATCCGCGCGGGCGCGATTTCCCTGGTCGTGGGCTTCGTGCTCGTCGTCGTGTTCATGGGCGTCTTCTACGGGCTGTTCGGCTGGTTCGCGAACATCGCGCTGGTGGCGAACCTGATCCTGATGCTGGCGATCCTGTCGCTGCTGGAGGCGACGATGACGCTGCCGGGCATGGCGGGCATCCTGCTGACGCTGGGCATGGCGGTGGACGCCAACATCCTGATCAACGAGCGCATCCGCGAGGAGGCGCGTTCGGGACGCCCGCCGCTGGCGGCGCTGGAAGCGGGCTTCAAGCGCGCCTACGCCACCATCTTCGACAGCAACGCGACCGCCTTCCTGGCGCATGTGATGCTGTTCGTCTTCGGTTCGGGGCCGGTGCGCGGCTTCGCGGTCACGATCACCGTGGGCATCGCGACCTCGCTGTTCACCGCCTGGATGTTCACCCGCCTGATGGTCTCGCGCTGGTACGTGGCGCGCAGGCCGCAGGTTCTTCCCGTCTGACGCAGCGCGGAAAGGCATCATGTTCCTGCGCCCGATGTTCCGGCTGGTTCCCGACGGCACGCGCATCAAGTTCATGCGCGGGCGGTTCCTGGGGCTGGCGACCTCCGCGATCCTGTCGGTCGCGTCGGTGGTCCTGTATTTCCATCCCGGCCTGAACCTGGGCATCGACTTCTCGGGCGGCATCGTGATGGAGGTGCGCACGCCCGGGCCCGCCGACTTCGCGCAGATCCGGTCGGCGCTGGCCGCCGAGCATGTGGGCGAGCAGGGCGTGCAGCGCTTCGGCGGCGACGATCAGGTGCTGATCCGGCTGGGCCGGCAGGACAACGAGGCGGCGCAGCAGCAGACGCTGGCGAAGGTGCAGGCGGCGCTGCAGAAGGCGGTGCCGGGCGCGCGCGTGGTCCGCACCGACCAGGTGGGCGCCGCGGTGTCGGACGAGTTGCGGCGCAACGGCGAACTCGCGCTCGGCATCAGCCTGCTGATGATCCTGGTCTATATCTGGTTCCGTTTCGAATGGGAGTTCGCGGTCAGCGCGGTGCTGACGCTGATCCTGGACCTGACCAAGGCGATCGGCTTCCTGGCGCTGACGCGCATCGAGTTCGACCTGGTGATGGTGGCCGCGCTGCTGACCGTCCTGGGCTATTCCACCAACGACAAGGTGGTGGTCTACGACCGCGTGCGCGAGAACCTGCGCAAGTACAAGACCATGCCGCTGCGCGACATGCTCGACCTGTCGATCAACGAGACGCTGAACCGCACGCTGGGCACGTCGATGACGCTCTTCCTGGCGAGCCTGCCGCTGGCGCTGTTCGGCGGCGAATCGATTTCCGGCTTCGCCTGGGTGATGCTGTTCGGCATCGTGGTCGGCACTTCGTCCTCGATCTTCATCGCCGCGCCAATCCTGCTGCTGCTTGGCGAGAAGCATCTGCGCCGCGACACCGCCGCTGCCGCGGATGCGAAGGGGCCGGTGAAGCCTGCGCCGAACAAGGCGGCCCCCGCCCGCCCCGCGCCGCCGCGCTGATGCGGCATCGGCCGCCGCGCAACGGCGCGGAAGGCCATGAAAGTCCTCGCATTGGCGCGGGGGCCGCGACTACAAGTCGGGAGGGGCGCCGGCAAACAGCCCCAATGGAAAATTTCCGGGTTGAGTATCAACGCTGCCTCATTGGCCTCGTCCGCCGGGACGGGTCCATGCGTCCTCCTGGTGGGCGCCGATCCCGCATGGTCGCGCGCGGTGCGCGCTGCCACGGAGACGGTGGGCGCCAAATGCGTGGTCGCGGTCGCGTCGGGGCGTGATGGCGTGCGGCACCTGTTGCGGTCGGAGGCGCCGTTCAGCCATGTCCTGCTGAACCCGGCGCGCGACGACGGGCTGCTGCCGACCATCCTGAACATGACCTGCGACGACACCGACAGCCAGATCGAGCTGCTGGTGCTCGGCCGGTCCGCCGCGGCGCCTTCGCGCGCTTGCTTCATCACCAGCCCCTCCGTCGTGTCCATCGCCGAGGCCCTGCGGCGTGGCTGCCGCACGCAGCGCCCGCGCTGGACGCGCCGCCCGTCCGTGCGGGAGCTGCGGCAGGCGCTGGCGGAGCGACAGGTGGAGACGCGCTACCAGCCGCTGGTCGCAATGGCCGACCGCGCGCCGCACGGGCTGGAGGTGCTGGCGCGGCTGCATTGCGGCACGCGGGGCGTGATCGGCCCGGATCATTTCGTGCCGCCCATGGAGGCGGCGGGCCTCGCCGGCGAGCTCACCGCGCTGGTCGCGGCGCGCGGCTTTGCCGACGCGGCCGAGCCGCCCCTGGCCGAGGCCCGCATGTCGGTCGGGCTGAACGTGCCGCTGGACGTGCTGCTGCGGGCGGACACGCTGGAGCGGCTGGACGCGTTGCGCGCCGGCGCCGGGCTGTGCGCGGGCCGCGTGACGATCGAGTTGACCGAAAGCCTGGCGGTTGGCGATGTCCCGCGCTTGCGGGCCGCGGTCGAGCGGCTGAGGCGGGCCGGCTACGGCGTCTCGCTGGACGACATCAGCCCGCAGATGCCGGGACACGAGGCGCTGCTCCACCTGCCGTTCACCGCCATCAAGGTCGATCAGGCCGTCGTCCGCCGCAGCGCGGTCAGCACGGAAGCCGCAGGCTTCGTCCGGCGGCTGGTGGACCACGCCAAGCAGCGCGGCCTGCTGGTCATCGCCGAGGGCGTGCATGACGGCCATGCCTGGCAGCGGATGCGCGCGGCCGGCGTCGATGTCGCGCAGGGGTTCTACATCGCGCCCCCGTTGCCCGTGGCGGCGATCCCGCACTGGGCGGAGGTGTGGCGGGAGCGCGGCGAGCCGGAGTGAGCGCCGGGGCGCGCGGCGTCATGTGCCGCCGGAGCGCACGCGGTTCCACAGCAGGGCGAACGCCGCGCCGGTCAGGTAGCCGACCGCACTCGTGAACAGCACGAGGCCGGCGGCGCGGAACGGGTCGAATTCCTCGATCACGAACGCCGGCCGGATGAAGTGCAGCCAGAAGACGAAGTCGATCAGCGGTTGCGCCATGCGCGCAGCGACGAGCAGCGCCCAGACCAGGTGGAAACCGCCGAGAAGCAGCGCGAATGCAAGTCCCGCCCGGTTCACGCCGAGCAGTTGCGGTTCCGCGCGTGTCACGGGGATTGCGCGAATGGCCATCGGATGCCGCTCCTTCCGAGGGAGCGAGCATGATAGTTGGATACGTTATGTTTTGCACGGCCGGATGCGCCGTGCCCCGACGCCGGCGCCGGCGCGGGCGTCAGTCCGCCAGGGCGCGGACGGCGAAGGCGGCGAGCGCGGTGGCGGCCGAGGGCAGGATCGCGTCGTTGAAGTCGTAGCCGGGATTGTGCAGCGCGTTGGCCGCCGAGGCGGGGCCGTTGCCGATCCAGACGAAGGCGCCGGGGCGTTCGGCGAGGAACCAGCCGAAATCCTCGCCCGCCATGCTGGGCGGCACGTCGCGGCGCACCGCGAGCCCCGCGCCCGCGGCGGCGGCGGCGGCGAGATCGGCCTCGGGCCGCGTGTTGGCGGTGACGTTGATGCCGGGCGGGATCGACACATCGACCTCCATCCCGAAGGTCTGGCCGATGCCGGCGGCGATGCGGTGGATGCCCTCGGCCACCGCGTCGCGCACTTCGGTCCGGTGCGTGCGCATCGTGCCGCGCATCACCGCGCGATCCGGGATCTGGTTGGCGGCGGTGCCGGCTTCCATCGTGCAGATCGACACCACCGCCGCATCGAGCGGATCGGTGTTGCGCGACACCAGCGATTGCAGCGCGACGAGCAGATGCGCGGACGCGAGCATCGGATCGCGCGAGAGATGCGGCTGCGCGGCGTGGCTCGCGTGGCCCTTGACCACGATCTCGATCCGCGCGCCGGCGGCCATCACCGGGCCGTCATGCACGGCGACGGTGCCGGCGGGCAGGCCGGGCCAGTTGTGGTAGCCGAAGATGCGCTCCATCGGGAAACGCTGGAACAGCCCGTCCGCGATCATCGCCTTCGCGCCGCCGGCACCTTCCTCGGCAGGCTGGAACACGAAGTGAATCGTGCCGGTCCAATCCGGATCGCGCGCCAGCAGCGCCGCTGCGCCGAGCAAGGACGTGGTATGCCCGTCGTGCCCGCAGGCGTGCATCACGCCGGGGCGGGTGGAGGCGTGCGGGACGCCGGTTTCCTCGGCGATGGGCAGCGCGTCCATGTCGGCGCGCAGGCCGACGCTGCGGTTGGAGGAGCCGCGCCGCAGCGTGGCGACGACGCCGTGGCCGCCGATATCGGCTTCGAACGGGATGCCGAGTTCGGCGAGGCGCGCCTGCACGAAGGCGGCGGTCTCCTTCTCGTGCATCGAGAGTTCGGGGTGGGCGTGGAGGTGGCGGCGCCAGTCCGTCAGGCGCGCGGCCAGCGCGGGATCGACGGCGTCGAGATGGATCGTCAAGCAGCTTCCTCGGCAACGCGGACAAGCAGCTTGCCGAAATTGCGCCCGCCGAGGATGCCGTTCAAGGCATCGGGCGCGTTTTCCAGGCCGTCGATGATGTCCTCGCGGTATTTCAGGCTGCCGTCGGCGACCCAGGGCGCGGCGAGCGCGCGCCATTCGGCGAAGCGTTCGGGCT
>JAFEFJ010000128.1 GCA_018240635.1 Pseudomonadota bacterium
CGGCAGGACGGCGCGAGGGCGGCAGGGCGGCGAGATCGGCGCGGGCTTCCTGGAGCCCCTGGGCGACGGCTTTCTCCAGCCAATGGCGCGCCTGCTCGGGATCGTGCTCGCCCGCGAGGTTCCGGGCGAGGTAGCGGCCGAGCATCATCTGCGCGTGCGGATGGCCGCGCTCGGCGGCGGCGCGGTACCAGCGCTGCGCCGCGACGCGGTCCATCGGCACCTCGTGCCCGCCGCCCGACATCGCGCCCATCGCGAACATCGCGCCGACATGGCCGCGGACGGCGGCGCGCTCGAACAGCGCCATCGCGGCGGGGTGGCTCTTCTCGCCACCGCGGCCGGTGAGCAGCATGTCGGCGAGCATCACCTCGGCCTCGACCATGCCGACATCGGCGGCCTTCTTGATCCACGCGCGGCCTTCGACGGGATCGGCGGGCACGCCGCGCCCTTCGGCCAGCATCCGGCCGTACCAGTATTGCGCGTTCACCACGCCATCGGCGGCGCGGCGGAGCCATTCGGCGGCCTTGCGCTCGTCCTTGTCGATGCCGACGCCCTCGGCGAGGCAGACGCCGAAGTTGAAGGCGGCGACGAGATCGCCGGCGGCGGCGGCCTGCTCGAACCATTCGCGGGTGCGCACCCCGTCCTCGGCGCTGCCGTTGCCCTTGAGCAGCAGGTTCGCGAGATCGGCGTGGGCTTCCTTGTCGCCGCCCTGCGCGGCGCGGCGCAGCCAGGAGGCGGCTTCCTGCGGATCGGCGACGACGCCCGCCCCGGTGAGGTGCAGCAGGCCGAGCGCGCGGGCGGCGCCGTGATGGCCGGCCTCCGCCGCGCGGCGGAACCAGATCGCGGCCTCCGCGAAGTTGGGCGGCAGCGGGCCGCCGCGGGCGTAGAGATTGCCGACGACGGCGGCGGATTCAGGATCGCCCGCGAGCGCCGCCCGGCGCAGCCAGGATTCGCCTTCGGTGGGGTTGGCGGGCACGCCCTGGCCGTTCAGCAGCGCCATGCCCCAGCGCGCCTGGGCGGAGCGGTGGCCCTTCTCGGCGGCGCGGCGGAACAGATCGGCGGCGGCCTCGCGGCTGGCGGGCACGCCGAGGCCGCGTTCCGTCAGCAGGCCGAGCATGAACATCGCGGTGGGCAGCCCGGCATCCGCGGCGCGGCCGAGCAGGGCGGCGACCTCGGCGTGGCCGGCATCGTCCTTGACCTGCTTGGCGAGGGAGAGCGCGTAGCCAAGCAGTCCCTGCGGGCAGGAGGCGGCCGCGGAGCGGGCGTACCAGCGATGCGCCGCGTCGAGGTCGCGCAGATGGGCAGGGCCGGAGGTGAGGATGTAGCCGACGAGCGCCTGGCCGTCGGCCGAGCCGGCATCGGCGGCGCGGCGCGCCCAGTGCAGCGCGCGGTCGAATTCCGGCGCGCCCGCCGCGTAGCCCGCGAAGATCGCGCTGGTGGCGTGCGGGAGCGACGCCTCGGCGACCGGCTGCGCGGTCCCGGACTGGGCCGCGCCCTCCGGGCGATCGGGGGGTGCGACGACGCCGTGCAGGCAGAGCGCGGCGAGGGTGACCTGCGCCTCGACATAGCCAGCGCCGGCGGCGCGTTCGATCCAGCGGGCGGCCTCGCTGCGGCTGGCGGGCACGCCCGCGCCCTCGAGGTAGCAGCGTCCGACGCGGTACTGCGCCTCGGCGTTGCCGGCGCGGGCGGCGCGCGTCAGGTGGGCGAAGGCGCGCGCCGCCTGGCCCTTTTCGAGCAGCCGGTTGGCCCGTCGGAGCTCGGATTCGGGTCCGTAGAGTCCACTGATGCGGTCAAGCAGCGCCATCGCCTCGTTCCGCCCCTTCGCGTTGCGCGTCGTCGTCGATCCTTGGCCGAGCGGCGGCCCCGTCAGGGCTCCCGCGCCGCCTCCTGCGCGACCGGCATCACGCGGCTCATGAAGTAGCTGATGAGCGTCCGCTTGCCGACCAGGATGTCCGAGGTGACGGGCATGCCGGGCACCAGGCTGAAGCCGCGCGGCGTGTCGTGCATCTCGATCCGGTCGATGGAGATGCGGGCGCGGTAGTACGGCTCGCCCGAGTTGCCGGCGGCGCCCGGCGGCGGCATCGCCCCGGTCGGGTTCCGCTGGTCGTCGTAAACGTTGAAACTATCCGGGCTGATGGTGCGGACGGTGCCGTAGGCCATGCCGTACTGGGTGTAGTTGTAGGCCGCGAACTTGATCATGACCTGATCGCCGACATGCACGTAGCCGTTGTCGCTGCTGAGTATCGCGGCCTCGACCTCGAGCGGCGCGTCGTCGGGCACGAGGGTGATGAACTCCTGCCCCGCCTGCAGCACGGAGCCCACCGAGACCTTGGCGATCGACAGGACGGTGGAGTCGCTTTCGGCGCGCAGCTCGACGAGCTGGCGGTGCAGTTGCGCCTTGTTGAGCGACTGCTGCGCGTCCGACAGCTTGTTGGTGGCGTCGGCGAGCTGCTGCGAGACGTCGGTGCGCCAGCTCTGCACCCACTGGTCGCGGTCGGCAGTCATCGCCGAGAGGTCGCGCTTGGCGGCTTCGGCGGATGCCTCCGCGTTGGCGAGGTAGCGCGCCATTTCCTCCCGGTTGTCGGTGGCGAGCAGGGTGTTGAGGCGGCTGCCGACCTGCTTGGCTTCGAGCTCCTTGCGCATCTGCTCCACGTTCTGCGCGACCACGAGGCGCTGGCGGTAGCCGGTCGCGTCCGACAGCGCGCGCGCGATGACCTGCGCGAGGCTGTTCAGCTTCTGCTGGTATTCCTCAAGCTGGAAATTGTACTGCGCCTGCCGCTGCGCGTAGATCGCCGCCTGCAGGGAGAGGTCGCGGTCGAGGCCGGTGTAGGTGAAGGGCCGGCCCTCGGCTTCCGCCTGCAGGCGGGCGACCAGCGCCTTCAGGCTGGCGACCTGCGCGATCAGCGCGCTTTCGTCCGCCGCCGCGAAGGTGGGATCGAGGCGGGCGAGCACCTGGCCCACCTTCACCCGGTCGCCCGGCTTCACCTCGATACTGCGCACGATCGACTGGTCGAGCGGCTGCAGCACGAGGTTGGGCACCGCCGAGGTGACGATGCCCTGGGCGGTGACGACCTCGTCCACCTTCATCACCGCCGCGATGACGACGAGGGCGAGGAACATCGAGGCGATGATCCAGGTGACGCCGCGCGCCGACCGCGGGACCGGCACGCTGGTGATCGCCACC
The DNA here is from genome assembly GCA_018240635.1 of Pseudomonadota bacterium. GTDB lineage: Bacteria > Pseudomonadota > Alphaproteobacteria > Acetobacterales > Acetobacteraceae > JAFEFJ01. The sequence continues at coordinate 3,182 of JAFEFJ010000128.1, forward strand.
GAGGGCGACTGGAATTCGAGGATCGCGGGAAGCGTGGGGTCGTCGCGCCGCGACAGCGCGCCCGCCCCGCCGCCCGCGCGGCTAATCGCCTTGGAGGAGGGTTGGGGCGGGAGCGGCATGGCGGGGACCCTGGCTATCGACGTGACGGTTCTGCTGCGCCCAGAGCTGGCGATAGAGCGCGCAGCGTTCGAGCAGGACGCGGTGCGGCGCCATGTCCACGATGCCGCCGCGCTCCAGCACGAGGATCTGGTCGCATTCGGTGAGCGAGGAAAGCCGGTGCGAAACGATCACCACGGTGCGGCCGCGGGCGATGCGGAGCAGGTTGGCGTTGACCAGCGCCTCGCTCTCGGGGTCGAGCGCGCTGGTCGCCTCGTCCAAAATCAGGATGCGCGGATCGTTGATGAGCGCGCGCGCGATGGCGAGGCGCTGCTTCTGCCCGCCCGAGAGGTTCGACGAGCCTTCCTGGATGAAGGTCTCGTAGCCGTTCGGCATCCGCTCGATGAATTCCTCGGCGCCGGCGAGCCGTGCGGCGCGCACCGCATCGGCGATGGTGAGGCCGGGCCGGCCCGCCAGGATGTTCTCGCGGATCGTGCCGCGGAACAGGAAGTTGTCCTGCAGCACAACGCCCAGGCTGGAGCGGAGGTGGCGCAGGTTGATCTCGCGCAGGTCGTTGCCGTCGATCTTCACGAAGCCCGAGTAGTCGCGCGTGATGCCTTGCAGTAGCCGGGTCAGCGTGGACTTGCCGGAGCCGCTGCGCCCGACGACGCCGAGCATCGTGCCGGACGGGATCTGGAAGCTGACGCGGTCGAGCGCCGGCACCTTGGTGCCGAGATAGGTGAAGGACACGTCCTCGAACGTGATGGCGCCCTCGAAGACGGGGCGCAGGCCGCCCGAGGCGGTGCCTTCCAGCGGACGGTTGAGGACGTAGGCGACCTCCCCGATGGCGCTCGCGACCTCCTCGAAGCTTTCGATGAGGCGGGCCATGCTGACGAGCGGCTGGGCGACGCGCTGGCTGAGCATGATGAAGGCGAAGAGCCCGCCGACCATGTAGCCCTGGTTGGACGACATCGCGAGATAGACGCCGATCAGGATGACGCCGATCCACATGAACCGCTCGATCGGCGTGACCAGCGTCTGCGGCCAGTTGGCGAGCTTCTGGAACGAGAGCCGCGCCTCGCCCGCCTCGGCGATCATCTGGTCCCAGACCTGCCGGCGCTGCGGTTCGAGCGCGAGCGACTTGACGGTCTTGATGCCGTAGATCGTTTCGGTCAGCACGATCGACTTCGCCGTCTCGGTGCGCGTCACGTCGGCGTACTTGGCGCGCATCGGCCGGATGAACGCGAAGATGACCAGCGTGAGCAGGCAGGCGCAGGCCAGCACGAGCCAGGCGAGCGTCGCGTTCAGCCAGAACAGGAACGGCAGCAGCACCAGCAGCGTGATGAAGTCGAGGAAGGTGGTGAGCAGCCTTCCCGTGAAGAATTCGCGGATCTTCGAGACCTGGCTGATGCGGTACATCGTTTCGCCCGACGGCACGCGCTCGAAGTAGTCGAGCGGCAGGCGCAGCAGGCGGTTGACGATGTGGAGGTTAAGCCGCGCATCGAGCTTGGTGCCGACGATGGCGACGATCAGCCGCCGTGCGTGTTCCAGCACGGTCTGGTAGATCACCATCACCACCATGATCGCGACGAGCAGCGCGAGGGTGGAGTAGCTGTGGTGCGTCAGCACCTTGTCCACCGCCGACATGACGATGAACGGCGGCAGGATGGTCAGCACGCTGAGCGTGATCGAGCCGATGCCGATGTCACGCAGCGACTTCCGCTCGGTCAGCATGAGCCGGGTGAGCCAGCGCATGGTGAAGGGCTCGTCCGCCTCCACCGTGCCGCGGCTGGCGCGGATCAGCAGCGCATCCCCGGCCCAGACCTGGGCGAGGCGCAGTTCATCGACCGCGACGGCGGATTCCGACGCCGGCGCGCGCGGGTCCTTGAGGTAGACGACCTTGTTGCGTTCGTTCGCGCCGGTGAGCAGTCCGGCGGTGCCGTCGGTGAACAGCAGCACGACGGGGCCGCTGTCCTGGAAGCGCAGCAGGTGCTTCCAGCGCAGCCGCACCGCGCGCGCCCACATGCCCGCGTTCTGCGCCCAGACCGAAAGCGCGGCGGCGGAGGGCTCGGTCTCGCCGTCGCCGAGGCGGAATTCGTTGGGGTCGAGTTCGATGCCGTGGAAGCGCGCGGCGAGGATGACCGCCTTCAGCCGCAGATCGAGCGCCTGTTCGGGCGCGGAGGCGGACGCGCCGCGCGCATCGCCGCCGTCACCGTCTTCCGCGCGGCGGACCATCGCTGGGCCGATGGCGGGCCCTTGGGGCATTCCGTCGGCGTTGTCCAAAGGCGATCCTCCTTGGCGGCGGCCGTTCCGGCGGGTTCCATGGGCAGCCCCATGTCGAGAGCCGCGACAATAGCATACCAGCCACGGTACTTCCCGCAGCCCCGTAATGATGACCTATGCGCTGCGGTTCTGGCGGCAGCCGCTACAATGGTGGCCCGAAGCCGCGATCCGGCTTCCTGTCGTCTTCTGGCACCTTACACGAAAATGACTAACAAAACAGTCCGCGCATCGCACGCGGCGTGCGGCGGCAGGACGCATGGCGTGCGTGCCGGCGGGCGGGCGGACGGGCGGACGGGCGGACGCGGATGCGGATGCGGGCCGGTCTGCCGGAGCATACTCTATTCGTATCGTACCATCCGCGCAGCCAAATGGGGCTATAGTGTTCCGAATGAGGTTTGTCGGAACTGCGCCGCGGATGTGGCGGGGAGAGGCACCGAGAGCATGGCCGTGAACAGCGCCACCGGGCCGGAGGAGACTTACGGCGCGTTTGTCCCAGGCGCGCGCTGCACCGCGGCACCTCTGCATACCGGGCGGCTCGACGGGCTGCGCTTCGCGGTCAAGGACATGTTCGACGTCGCCGGCTGGCCCACCGGCAACGGCCATCCGGACTGGAAGCGCAGCCACCCTCCCGCCTCCGGCACGGCCTCTGCCGTGTCGGCGCTGCTGCTGGCGGGCGCGACGCTCGCCGGCAAGACCGTGATGATGGAACTGGCCTTCGGCCTGAGCGGCGAGAACATCTGGTATGGCACGCCCATCAACCCGCGTGCGCCGGACCGGTTTCCGGGCGGGTCGAGCTGCGGCTCGGCGGTGGCGGTGGCGGCGGGGCTGGTCGATTTCGCGCTGGGGTCCGACACCGCCGGATCGGTGCGCATCCCCGCCTCCTATTGCGGCACGCTGGGCATCCGCACCAGCCCGGGCGCGGTAAGCCTGTCCGGCGCGCGGGCGCTGGCGCCGGGCTTCGACACGGTCGGCTGGTTCGCCCGCGACGCAGCGGTGCTGGCGGAGGTGGGCGAGACGCTGCTGGACGGCCCGGCGGGCGGCGTGGCGGGCCCGCTGCTGCGGCTCGAGGAGGCGTGGATGAACGCCGCGCCGCGCACCGCGGAGGCGCTGCGGCCCGCGCTGGAGCGGCTTGAACGGCGGTTCGGCCGCGCGGTCGGCGTGCGCGCGGCGCCCGAGGGAATCGACAGCTTCTACGATCATTTCCGCACCGTGCAGGCCGAGGAGGTATGGGCCACGCTGGGCGGATGGGTGAACGCCGAGGCGCCGCGCTTCGGCCCGGGCGTCGCCGAGCGCATCGCCGCCGCGCGCGGGATGGACCCGGACTCCGCCGCCCAGGGGCGGGCGTTCCGCCAGGTGCTACGCGCCCGGCTGCGTCCGCTGCTGACTGGCGGCGGCGTGCTGGTGTTTCCCACGAGCCCCTGCCCCGCGCCGCTGCTGACCGCGAGCCAGGCCGAGCAGGAACTGGTGCGCGCCGCGACCATCGGGGTGACGGCGATCGCGGGCATCGCCGGGCTGCCCGAGGTGACGCTGCCGGCCGCGACGGTGAACGGCGCCCCGGTCGGGCTGTCGCTGGTCGGCGCCCACGGCGCGGACCGCGGCCTGCTGGCCTTCGCCCGGCAGGCGATGGAGGCGATCGCCGGGGGCTGACGGCGCGGCCCGCCCGCGCCCGGCTATTCCAGTCGGAACCGGGCCTTGGCGAGAAGATCGTCCGCGAGCGCCTGACGGACCGCCGCGGCGCCGGCTTCGGTGCGGGTCACGGCCACCACCGCCGCGAACATCGGCGCCTCCCCGCGGGCGCGGGCGACGAACAGGCGGGCGAGCGCCGCCGCCGCGGGGCCGCGCGGCGGGCAGCACGCGCACCCCGCGGGATGAAAACCCACGGGGAGGACGAACGCCGCCGCGGCACGCGCCGCCCCTGGCGGGGCCGCGTCCGGTCGCTCGATCAGCAACGCCTCGTCCGGCGCGGCATCGGCTGCGGCGCCGAAGCGGACCGGGATCCTTCCGTCGGATACGCTAGACATAAGCATATGTTTATGTCATTCAGCGGCGATGGACCAGCTCCTTGCCGCGCTGCGCGCCGCCGCCGAACCGACCCGCTTGCGGCTGCTGGCGCTGGCCTCGGGCGGCGCGTTCTGCGTGAGCGAATTCACCGAAATTCTCGGGCAATCGCAGCCGAGACTCTCGCGGCATCTGAAGCTGCTGTGCGAGGCCGGGCTGCTGGAGCGGCTGCGCGAGGGCGCCAATGCCTGGTTCGCGCTGCCCGCCGATTCCACCGGCGCGCTGGCGCGCGAGCTGGTCGCGCGCATCCCCGAAGACGACGCCGTGCTGGAAGCCGACCGGCGGCAGGCCGCGCGGGTGCTGGCCGAGCGGGCGCGGGTCGCGTCCGAAAGCTTCCACCGGCAGGGCGCAGACTGGGATGAGATGCGCGCGCTGGGCCTGCCCGCCCCGGCGGTCGAGGCGGCGCTGCTGGCGCGGATGCCCGCGGGCGGCGTGGACCGGCTGCTGGATATCGGCACCGGCACCGGCCGGAACCTGGAACTGCTCGCGCCGCATGCGCGGCAGGGCATCGGGATCGACGCGAGCAAGGCGATGCTGGCGCTGGCCCGCGCGCGCCTGGCCCGCGCCGGGCTCGCGCATTGCTCGGCGCGGCTCGCCGACATGTACCGCCTGCCGCTCGCCGACGCCTCCGCCGACATGGCGGTGATCCAGATGGTGCTGCACTACGCCGAGCATCCCGAAAGCGTGATCGCCGAGGCGGCGCGGGTGCTGCGGCCGGGCGGAAGTCTGGTGGTGATCGACCTGACCGCGCATGCGCGCACCGATCTGACCGCCAGGCTGGCGCATCGCTGGCCGGGTTTCGACGATGCGGCGATGGACCGGCTGATGGCGCACGCCGGGCTGCTGCCCGGCCCGGCCGAGCATGTCGCCGGCCCGCTCGACGTGGGCATCTGGACCGGGACGCGCGACGCCGCGCTGCCCGCCGCGCCCCCTGCCCGGCCCGAAGCCGCCGCGCTGTTCGCCTGATTCACGCCGCCGTTTCCGAAAGACCACGCATGTCCCGTCCCCATCTGCTCGATGCCCTGCGCGACACCGTCCTGCTGTGCGACGGCGGGATGGGCAGCCGCGTGCAGGCGCTGACGCTCGACCTGGAGCGCGACTACTGGGGGCGGGAGAACTGCACCGACGTGCTGTGCCTGTCGCGCCCCGACCTGGTGCGCGACATCCACCGCGGCTACTTCGAGGCCGGCGCCGACATGGTGGAGACCAACACCTTCGGCGGCTCGCCGGTGACGCTGGCGGAGTTCGACCTCGCGGACCGCGCCTTCGAGCTGAACAAGGTCGCGGGCGAACTGGCGCGCGAGGCGGCGGAGGGCTTCAGCGACGGCCGGCACCGCTGGGTGGTGGGCTCGATCGGGCCGGGCACCAAGCTGCCGAGCCTGGGCAACATCGGCTACGACGCGCTTGAGGCGGCGCTGGCCGAGCAGAGCCGCGGCCTGATCGCGGGCGGCGTGGATGCGATCCTGATCGAGACCTGCCAGGACACGCTGCAGATCAAGGCCGCCGTCAACGGCGCGAAGATCGCGCGCGCGGCGGCGGGGACCGACACGCCGATCTTCGTGCAGGTGACGGTGGAGACGACCGGCACGCTGCTGGTGGGCCCCGATATCGGCGCGGCGGCAACGGTGGTGAACGCGCTGGACGTGCCGCTGCTCGGCCTGAACTGCGCGACCGGCCCGCAGGAGATGGCCGAGCATGTCCGCTGGCTTTCGGCGAACTGGCCGGGGCTGCTCTCGGTGCAGCCGAACGCGGGGCTGCCGGAACTGGTGGACGGACAGACCCGGTACCCGCTGGGCGCGGCCGAGATGGCGACGTGGCTGGAACGCTTCGTCGCCGAGGACGGGGTGAACCTGATCGGCGGCTGCTGCGGCACATCGACGCCGCATATCCAGGCATTGGACGCGATGCTGCGCAAGCGTCACGAAAAGAACGGGGGCGGCTTCCGTCCCGCGCCAGTGGTGCGCAAGCCGGTCTGGGTGCCGGGCGTGGCGAGCCTCTACCAGCCGGTTCCGTTCCGGCAGGAGAACAGCTACTTCTCGATCGGCGAGCGCTGCAACGCCAACGGCTCGAAGAAGTGGCGCGAGTTGCAGCAGGCGCACGACTGGGACGGCTGCGTGGCGATGGGCCGCGAGCAGATCGGCGAGGGCTCGAACAGCCTGGACGTCTGCACCGCCTTCGTCGGCCGCGACGAACTGGCCGAGATGACCGAGGTGGTGCGCCGCTTCACCTCCTCGGTGAACGCGCCGCTGGTGATCGACAGCACCGAGACGCCGGTGATCGAGGCGGCGCTGAAGCTGCATGGCGGCAAGCCGATCATCAACTCCATCAATTTCGAGGACGGCGAGGGCCACGCGACCGACCGCCTGGTGCTGGCGCGGCGCTTCGGCGCGGCCGTCATCGCGCTGACCATCGACGAGGTCGGCATGGCGAAGACCGCCGAGGACAAGCTTCGGATCGCGCGGCGGCTGGTCGATTTCGCCTGCAACAAGCACGGGCTGCCGCAGTCCGACCTGATGATCGACCCGCTGACCTTCACCATCGCCACCGGCAACGAGGACGACCGCAAGCTGGGGCAATGGACGCTGGAGGGCATCCGCGCGATTCGCGACGAATTCCCCGACATCCAGATCATCCTGGGCCTGTCCAACATCAGCTTCGGCCTGAACCCCGCCGCGCGCGCGGTGCTGAACTCGGTGTTCCTGGATCACGCCGTGCGCGCGGGCATGAGCGGCGCGATCGTGCATGTCTCCAAGATCCGGCCGCTACATCAATTGGCGCCCGAGGAGGTGCAGGTCGCGGAGGACCTGATCTACGACCGCCGCCGCGAGGGCTACGATCCGTTGCAGCGGATGCTGGAGATGTTCGCCGACCGCAAGGCGTCCGACACGTCGCGCAAGAAGCGGGCGGAGACGGTGGAAGGCCGGCTCAAGGACCGCATCGTGGACGGCGACCGCAAGGGGCTGGCGGAGGACCTGGACGAGGCGCTGGCGAAGATGCCGCCGCTCGACATCATCAACAACGTGCTGCTGGACGGCATGAAGGTGGTGGGCGACCTGTTCGGCGCGGGCAAGATGCAGCTTCCCTTCGTGCTGCAGAGCGCGGAGACGATGAAGGCGGCGGTCGCGCATCTGGAGCCCCACATGGAGCGCGTGGAGGGCCAGGAGCGCGGCACCATCGTGCTGGCGACCGTGAAGGGCGACGTGCACGACATCGGCAAGAACCTCGTCGATATCATCCTGACCAACAACGGCTACCGCGTGGTCAACCTGGGCATCAAGGTGCCGCTCGCGGACATGGTGGCGGCGG
>JAFEFJ010000129.1 GCA_018240635.1 Pseudomonadota bacterium
CCCAGTAGGCTTTGATCGGGTCCCAGAACGCTCCCAGCCCTTCGGCATACGCGTTCCCGTTCTGCACGATGAGAGCGGTGACGCGTTCGGGATGCATCAGCGCGAGGCGGTAGCCGACCGGGGCGCCGTAATCCATCACGTACATCGCGTAGCGTCCGACGCCCAGGTTTTCCAGAAGCCCATTCACCAGGGTCGCGTAGTGGGCGAACGTGTAAGCGAACTGCGTGTGGTCGGGCGCTGCACTCTGGCCGAAGCCCGGATAGTCCGGCGCGATCACTCGATAGCGGTTCGCCAGGATGGGAATCAGATTCCGGAACATGTGCGACGAGGTGGGAAACCCGTGCAGAAGCACCACCGCCGGCGCGTTCTGTGGACCGGCTTCGCGGTAGAACAGGTCGACGCCTTCGACCGTTGCATTCCGGTAGTGCGTTACGTTTTCCGCGGCCGGAGAGGCCGGTTGCGCGTGCGCAGCGGGCGGCGTTGCCCCGGCGACGTAGGTGAGCAGAGTGATGGCCGCTGCCACGCCGAGCTTCATGCGCGCCATTTCCTGCTCCTCTCCTTCCCAAACGGGCACCGTTGCCGACGCAGCGCGCGATCCCGTTGGGATCGATGCCTCACGCTCGGGAAGCAAGCCGTCCCCTGCCCCAAGCGCGCGACCCGCGAGAAAGGTGCCCGCGATCGATGCATGAGCGGTGCTATGTGTTGCTAAGATCTGCTGAGCGATCGCCGCGGCCGCGTGACCGGCTTGCGTGCCCTGCTTGACCTGAAACCATCCGGCGCCCTGCGGGGACTGTCCGGGCGTTGGTGCGAGGTGTTCGGAGTCGCCGGCCTCGGCGTTTCGGCCAGCGATCACGGGCGCGACGAAGCAGTACCCTCTGCCGGGGATATTAGCGATGTAGCGGGTTCGGTCGGGGCGGCAGTCCAGCGCCTTGCGCAGGGCCGTGAGGTGCACGCGGGGCGTACCCGCGCTCACCCGAATGCCCTGCCATACATGCGCCACGAGTTCGTCGTGCCGGACGACCTCCCCCGCGCGCTGCACCAGCAGCGTCAGGATGTCGAAGGCGCGGGCCCCGATCGGGACCGCCCTGCCCTGCCGTCGCAGGGAGCGTTCGACGAGGTTGAGGGAGAACGGACCGAAGGTGAACGACCGCGAGTCCTCGGTAGCGGACGAGGTGGCGGTCTGCAGGCGCCCGGCTGAACCCACGGCAAGCCCCCGATGCGGCGCCGCGTGAACCAGCACGCGGCATTCAGTGAATGCATTCACGCTGGGAGTATATTTCCAGTCTGTCAAGCGGCATTGACGGGATTTCGGGGCGAAGAGCGCCGAAGGACGGCCACTTTCACGAGATTACCGCGACCTCGATGTGAGGGTGACCTCGCCAAACTCACCGCCTCTGGCGTAACCAAGGGGTCCTCGGAGGGAGACAGAACGGTCGCGCAGCCGATTGCATGCATGTTGTCCGACTAATTGCATGCATGCTATGTCCGGTCGAGAGAACTCCGCGATTAGCGGTGACTGGAGAGCGAAATGAGTGACTGGGTGCCGACGTTGGGCGACAGCTCCAAGCCGCGGTACATCGCGATCGCCGAGGCCATTCAGGAGGATCTGGCCGAGGGCCGGTTGCTTCCCGCCCAGCGGCTTCCGGCGCAGCGGCAATTGGCCCGCGTGCTTGGGCTGGATTTCACAACGGTAGCGCGGGGCTATGGGGAGGCGCAGCGGCGTGGCTTGATCGAGTCCCGCGTCGGCGAAGGCACGTTCGTGACCAGCGCTTCGAGCCAGCGCTACGGGGCCGGCGCCCGCGCCGAAACCGGCGACTTTTCGATGAACATGCCGCCGGAGCCCACCGACGCCGCGCTCTGGACGAGACTCGGTTCAGGCCTGGAGGCGATCGGCTGGGATCTGGCAAGCGCGCTCCGCTATCAGCGGTTCGGCGGCACCGAGGCGGACAAGCAGGCCGCCATCGAGTGGCTGGGACGGCATGGGGTAGAGCCTGCCCCGGATCGGGTCTTCGTCGTGCCAGGAGCACATGCGGCGCTCCTGGGAGCGATGACGGTGCTGGGGAACCGGAACCGCGGGGCGGTGCTGACCGAGACGCTGACCTATCCCGGCATCAAGGCGATCGCCGAGCAGCTCGATGTTGAACTGGTGGGGCTGCCGGTCGACCGGCACGGGCTGCTGCCCGACGCGTTCAAGGACGCGTGCCAGCGCCTTCGGCCGAGCGCCCTATACCTGAACCCGACGCTTTCAAATCCGACGACCCGGACCATGCCCGTCGAGCGGCGGCAGGAAATCGCCGCGATCGCCCGCTCGGCCGGCGTGCCGATCCTGGAGGACGATCCCTACACGGCGCTGACCGATCAGGCGCCCCCGGCCTTCGCGTCGGTGGGGCCCGACCTGACGTGGCATGTCGCGACGTTGTCGAAGTGCCTCGGCGCCGGCCTGCGCGTGGCGTTCGTGGTCGTGCCCGATGCCCGCTCCGGCTGGGACTTCGCGGCGGCGGTACGGACGGCGAACGTGATGGTGTCGCCGGTCACGGCAGCACTTGCCACGCGGTGGATCCAGGATGGAACGGCGGATGCGCTGCTTGCCGCAGTCCGGGCGGAGACACGCGCGCGCCAGGAGCTGGTCAAGGAGACTTTGCCCGAGGATCTCGTCTCCACGGACCCGGCGGCTTTCCACCTTTGGATGACGCTGCCGACCCGGTGGGCTCGGTCCGCCTTTGTCAGCCACATGGCGTCGAGCGGCCTCGGCGTCGTTGCGAGCGACGCGTTCGGAACGCAAGATCCGTTGCCGGAGGCGGTCCGTATCTGCCTGGGCGGACCTGCTCCCCGCTCGCAGGTTCGAACGGCGCTGCAGTTCGCCGCGCATGCACTGTCCGAGTCCCCTGCCCGCGCGTCCAGCTTCCTGTAGCGGCGCCGGACGGCTGCCGCGGATAGGCGGCAGTTCGGGAACGCATCTTAGCAACGCATAACGCCGTCTTCGCAGCACGGCTTGGTAGCATCTGAAGCAGGCTCGCTCTCTTCAAGACGATCCATGCCCGAAGACGAGAACATCGAATTGGCCGCCGGTCGGAGGGACGCGCGCGTGCGGCCCGCTTTCGGCCATCCGACACTTCGCGCCTTGCCGCCGCAGACGACCTGCTTCTTCGAGGCAGACCCGGACGCGAAGCTCGTCCCGCGGGCACTTGCCGAGGGCGTGGGTACGCTTCTCCTTACGATGTCGGTCGTGAGTTCGGGGATTGTGTCGCAGCGCGTCGGCCCCGGCGATGCCTTGCTTGGGCTTGCTATCGGCGCAGTCGCGATCGCAAGCACGCTGGTCAGCCTGATCGTGGCATTCGGGGCGGCTTCGGGGGGTCATTTCAATCCCCTGATCACCGGCCTGCAATGGCTCGCACGCGAACGCCGGTCCGGCTGCGCCGCGACGTATGTCGCAGCCCAGCTCGCCGGCGGCCTGCTCGGGGCTATTCTCACCGGCGTCATGTTTGGCGCTCCACCACCCGCGGCGACCGTGCAAGGCGTAAGCTTCAGTCTGCTGACGAGTGAGACGTTGGCGTCTGCAGGTCTGATGATCGTCGTGTTCGGCTGCGCCCGCAGCGGTCGAACGGAAACCGGACCGTTCGCCGTGGGCGCATGGCTCCTGGGCGCGATCATCGTTTCGCCCTCCGGCTCCTACGCTAATCCCGCCATCACGCTAGCGTCCATAACGCCGATCGGCCCCACCCATCTCGCGGTGGGTACGGCCGTCGGTTTTGTCGCGGCGGAAGTTGCAGGAGCGCTTCTCGCGCTTGCGGTGATCTGCGCGATTTACCCGAGGCCGCACGACAGCCGCAGCCCAGGCTGAACCACGCACGAGAGGAAGCGTGCTGCGGCGACAAGCCGCCCTCGTTCCGTCGGCTAGTTTCTGGCCTCGTTCCGGTAGGCCAGCGGGGTTGCTCCTGTCGCGCGGCGGAAGGCTCGGGAAAAATTGGATTGCGAGGAAAAGCGGCACGCGCAGGATATCTGCGCAATCGACATTTTCCCCAAGGCCAGGAGCGTCTTCGCACGTTCCAGCCGCATCTGGCCGAGATAGCGGTGCGGCGGCATTCCAATCCGGTTGGCGAACATGCGGGTGAAATGGAACACGCTGAGACCGGCCACCGCAGCCAGGTCATCCAGTCCGATATCGTCCTCCATATGCTCGACCATGTATTGCAGGACCCGACGAAGCCGAAGCTCGGACAGCATATGGCGGGGCGACACCGAGACCCCCCGCCGCACGTCACTCGCATACTGCTCGGCGATCCGGGCGGTGAGGGCGACCGCCACGACCTCCGCCAGCAGGCGGCCAGTGGATGTCGGGGCCGACATTTCGGCCACCAGCGACGCCCCGCCCTTGCGGAGCAGCTCGTCATTGAGGCCGCCGAGATAGCGAACGCTGTCCGGGTGGATGGTCGCACCTCCGCGCGCCTCCGAATGCTGGGCGAAACGCTCTGCTGGCAAATAGACGTGAAGGACGTCGTGCCAATGCGATATCCGGATATCCTCCTCAAGAACACCGGACGGGCATAACCAAACGACCCCCGGCTCGACGTGGGTCTGCTGCCAGAGGCCGTCGCCTCGCCGGCTCACGACACATTCCGGATGGCACGCGACAGCGATCCCGATCTCCAGATGCGTGGGTTGGAACGCGGGTAGGTCGCCCGCCGGGTGGCGCCGCAGATCGGCCGCGACGCCTTGCCATGACAAGCCGCGGGAGGACGCCAGGACGTCCCGGAGCCCATATTTCCGTATCCCGTCTGCTTCCAGGTCCATGCTGGCCCTCTGGGTTGTGCCCTCAGCGTGATCACGGTGGCCGCAATGAGGCGCTCCGGCGTGCAAAAGAGCAATCTCGGAACAGACGCCCGGCTTGGGCTCGGATACTGGGTCGTTGCGCTTATAGTGGCCGGGCCACCAGGAACCACGCTTGCCCGCTGGACAGCCCGTCGCTGACCGTGCGCGTTGCCCGGCAAGGCTCGTCGTCCTTCACCGTCAGTTCAACTGCCAGGAGGCATGCCGTGACCGATGTCCCGACGAAGCCGCTCGTACCGGGCAATACCCTGATCACCGCATCTCCGGAGGAGGGACGCGAACTCGCCATCACGCTGGCCCGGCATTCCGTCCACGCGATACAAAGGGGACTGGAAGTGCTGACGAGCGGTCGCGCGCAATACGCGCATGATCCCTATGGCCTGATCGCCTCGAGCCACGTCATTGCAATCGAATTCGCCACGATCGCGGCAGCCAACAACTACTGGCGAAGCTGATCGCCCCACCATTGGTCGCCGTTTCAGTGGGTCACGTGCGTCATCGGGGAAGGGTGCGTGGCGCTACGCCGCCGAGGCATGGCATGTCGGGAAAAGTCATGGATCGGTCGACTCCTGCGGGCAACTCGGCCCACGGCCTCGGTCACACTTCGCGCCGCAGGCTTGGCGTAACCGTTGCAGCCATGATCGCAACCGCGTTCGCAACGCCTGGCCCTGCCCGATCGGCACAGGCCGAGACACTCGTTCCGTTGCTTCAGCAAGCGATTCCGAAGCTTCCCGGCAAGACGCTCACGGCCATCACCGTGATCTTCCCTCCGGGTGCGGCATCGGTTCCGCACCGGCACGGAGATGCGTTCCTCTACGCCTACGTCCTGGAAGGCGCAGTTCGCAGCCAGATCGAGGGGCAGCCGGCACACATCTACAAGACAGGTGAAAGCTGGACCGAGAAACCTGGCGATCATCACGTGATGACGGAAAACGCCAGCAGCACCGAGACCGCGCGCCTGCTGGTCGTATTCGTCGCGGACACGGGAGCGCCCCTCAAAACCGACGATCCTCGCAAGGAGCCCTGACATGGCGCAGCGTCTCGATTATCAGGCCCACGCCCAAGCGGGAATGAAAGCGTTCGGCGGCGTGCACCATTACATCGCAACCTGTGGGCTGCCGAAGCCGCTGGTCGACCTGGTCTATCTCCGTGCGTCGCAGATCAACGGATGCACCTACTGCATCGCGACCCATTCGCATGACCTCATGGCAGAGGGCGTCTCGGCCGAGAAGCTGCTGTTGCTTTCGAGCTGGCGAGAGGCAGGGACCTGGTTTTCCGCCGAGGAACGCGCGGCCCTCGCCTGGACCGAAGCCGTTACCCTGGTATCCTCGAGCCATGTTCCGGACGATCTTTTTGCGGCCGCACGCGAGGCTTTCAGCGAAAAGCAATTGGCAGACCTCACGCTCGCAGTCGGGTTGATCAACGCCTATAATCGGATTGCCATCAGCTTCCGGCATGGACCGGCCGAGCCTGCGTCTTCGCAACCGGTGCCGCCTGCCGTCTCCACGGCGGCCTGACAACCTCATTTCTCATACCGGGAGATCGGGATGCACCTGGATCCGCTTCTGTTATCCCGTATCCAATGGGCCTGGGTGATTGGATGGCACATCCTGCTGCCGGCGTTCACGGTCGGCCTCGCCTCCTACATCGCCGTGCTCGAGGGCCTATTCTTCTTCACCGGGCAGGAACATTGGTTCCGCATCTCCCGGTTCTGGACCCGCATCTTCTCGGTTTCGTTCGCGATGGGCGTCGTGTCCGGCATCATCATGCCCTTCCAGTTCGGCACCAACTGGTCACGCTTTTCCGACGCCGCCGCCAACGTCATCTCGCCGATGCTCGCCTACGAAGACCTCATGGCGTTCTTCCTGGAAGCGACGTTCCTCGGCGTGTTGCTGTTCGGGCGCCACCTCGTGCCGCGCTGGACCCACTTCCTTGCGGCCTGCATGGTGGCCGTGGGCACGCTGTTCTCGTCGTTCTGGATCCTGTCGGTGAACAGCTGGATGCAGACGCCCGCCGGGTTCGAGGTGCGGGACGGGCGGTTTTTCCCGACCGACTGGATCGCCGCGATCTTCAATCCGTCCTTTCCCTATCGCCTCACGCACAATGTCAGCGCCTTCTACGTGACCACGGCGTTCGTGGTGCTCGGCGTCAGCGCGTACCTGATCCGTGGACGGACGCATGCCGCCGATGGCGAGCGCACCATGCGGATGGCGCTCGGGTTCCTCACCCTGTTCGTGCCGCTGCAGATCGTGCTGGGCGACATGCACGGCCTCAACACCCGGGAATACCAGCCGGCCAAACTGGCCGCGATCGAGGGCCGCTACGACACGGCGCGGCAGGCGCCTCTGACTTTGTTCGGGATCCCGAACGCCGCGGCCGAGCGGATGGACTACGCCGTCGAAGTGCCCTGGCTCGGCAGCCTTATCCTGACCCACTCGCTCGATGGCCAGATCAAGGGCCTGAAGGAATTCCCGCCCGACCAGCGGCCGCCGGTCGGCATCGTGTTCTACGCTTTTCGCATCATGGTCGGGATCGGCTTCCTCATGCTCGGCGTGATCGCGCTGGCGTGGTGGCTTCGCTGGCATGGCCGGCTGTTCCAGACCGAGTGGTTTTTGCAGGTGTGCCAGTGGACGGCGCCGCTCGGGTTCGTCGCGGTGCTTGCGGGATGGACGACGACGGAAGTCGGCCGCCAGCCTTGGACGGTCTATGGGCTGATGCGAACCGAGCATTCGGTCTCGCCCTCCCTGACCGGGCCAGACGTGTTGTGGTCGCTGCTCGCGTACGTCGTCGTGTATCTGCTGATGTACCCGGCGGGCATCGCCGTGATGGCGCGCATGGTCCGGCAAGGTCCGCGTGAGGAGGTCATGACGCCCCGCCCGAGCGAGGCGCTGCAGCCGAGCTTGCCGATTGCCGGTTCGGCCGCCGCCGTCTCGGGAGAGTAGATCATGGCCCTGCTCGACCTGGTGCTGATCTGGACCGCGATCATTGCGGTCGGCGTGTTCCTCTACGTGCTGCTCGATGGCTTCGATCTCGGCGTGGGGATGCTCTACGGCTTTGCGCCGCCGGACCAGCGCGCCTTTGTCATGAATTCGATCGCCCCGATCTGGGACGGCAACGAGACCTGGCTGATCCTGGGTGGCGTCGCCTTGCTGGCGGTCTTCCCGGTTGCTTTCTCCATCATCATTCCGGCGGTCTACTTCCCTGTCTTGCTGATGCTGCTTGCATTGGTGTTCCGCGGCGTCGCTTTCGAGTTCCGCTTCGAGCACGCGATGGCACGGCGGTTTTGGTCACGGGGCTTCTGCGTTGGCTCCAGCATCGCGGCGTTCGCGCAAGGCGCAATACTAGGGGCTTTCATTCAGGGCTTCAGCGTTCAGGGCCGCGACTTCTCCGGCACATCCTGGGACTGGTTGACGCCCTTCTCGGTGCTGACCGGGCTCGGCCTGATGTGCGGCTATGCCTTGCTCGGGGCGGGCTGGCTGATCATGAAGACAGAGGGGCCCCTGCAAGCCTGGGCGCGCCAAGCCGGGCGCGTCTGCCTTGGTGGCGTGCTGCTCGCAATTCTTGCCGTCAGCATCTGGACCCCGCTGGCCGATGCAGCGATTGCGCAACGCTGGTTCGGTTGGCCGCACATGCTCCTGCTTGTTCCCGTGCCGCTGCTGACCGCCGCCGTGGCGTATGCGGCCTGGCGCGCACTCGGCGGCTGGGGCGGCGACGCGGCGCCGTTCCTCAGCGGGATCGGTCTGTTCCTGCTGTCCTACCTCGGCATCGCGATCAGCTTCTGGCCGATGATCGTGCCGGGTCACTTCACGCTCTGGCAGGCTGCCTCCTCGGAGGGCACGCAGGCTTTTCTGCTCGTTGGCACGCTTCTGCTGTTGCCTGTGATCCTGATGTACACGGCGTGGTCCTACTGGGTTTTCCGGGGAAAGATGCGCGCGGACATCGGCTATCACTGAGGGCTCACGCGGCTGCCAATGGTGCATGCGCCGGCGCTGATGATTTATTACGACCAGCAGCAGAATGGTCCGGGACGCGTCGGTTTCTGGCTGCGGCACTTCCAGATCGGACTTTTGCCTAACCACCCTCAGCCGCTGGGCGGCAAACGACCCAATCGCGCCGCTCACACAGTACGTAGGGCTTCCAGACACTGTTTGCTCCGCGCGGGACAGATCTGCGGCAGTACGCGGGGCACACCCCCTGGCTTCTATAATTCCGAGGTTGGATGATTTGGTAACCTGCTTGGTCAGGGTGATTGGTTCCTGAGCGGGAATACCTGACAACTGCCGGGGCGCACGGTCGATTGTCGCAAGGCTTGGTCTGCGGTGTTGTAGATACAACATCCGAGGTATGGAACACGACCCCCTCAGCGAGATCGCCCACAACTGCCTCCTGATGCGCACGCGCCATCTGTCTCGGGCTATTGGCGCGCTCTTCCAGGGGGCGCTCGATCCATTCGGCGTGAGCGCCGCGCAGTTCGTGCTGCTGATGATCTTTCACCAGAATCGCGGCGCCAGCCGCGCACGCATTGGTCGAATCATGGACCAGGACAGGTCAACCCTTACCCGCAACATCCAAGGCCTTATGTCATCGGAGTGGGTGCGAGAGGCCTGTCCGCAAATGCGCGGCCGACTTCGGCAGTTGATGGTGACACAGGCCGGCGAGGACCTGCTCCGCAGCGTGATTCCTGTATGGCGTGCGGCGCAGAGTGAGGCTGTCCGCGTCCTTGGCCGTAACGCCGCAACCGTGATCAGCACCACGGCCAATCGCCTCATGCGGGAGGGTTTGCCATGAGCACGCGACAGCCGACCGATCCGTCGGCCGAGATAATGAGCGTGGACGCAGGCAATAGTTTCGAGGAGTGGCACGAGGTCACCTGCTGGAATTACTCGCGCTCCGAATTCGAACGCGACAGACACGAACGTTTCGCCGCGCACATCACAATGCGCCAATTCGGCGCGCTTGGGCTCAGCACAATCGAATCGGGCGTAGGTGTCGCCAAGCTGCGGCGGACCGCAATCCACATTCGCGGCGACCAACGCGACCACTTCATGCTGTTTCTTGTCACAGCCGGTGAGATCGGCATCGATCAGGACGGACGCGAGGCGAGCGCAAGTGCCTCCGACTTTTTCCTTTATGACCAGACCCGGCCGCTGGTCGTGGACTTCAAGACGACCTATCGCGCCCGGATGTTGAGCATTCCGCGACCGATGCTGACGGCGCGGGTCGGCGGCACACGCGACCTTACAGCGCGGAGCATAGCCGGCGGCTCTAAGCTAGGCGCTCTCGTTGCGACCCTTATCGGTCAACTCGATGGCTTCGGGCCTGAGACCCGCCCTAACATTGTCGAACGGATCGGCGCGTCGACGCTCGATTTCATTGCCACCGCCAACGCCGTCGAGGCGGGGGGCACCCTGCCTGGGGACCAGACGGAGCACCGACTCTCCGCGGCTGCAAAGGCCTTCTTGCGGGCAAACCTGGATGATCCGGCGCTCGACGCGGCGACAATCACTCGGGCGCTGAACACCTCGCCACGGTCGCTCAACCGCGCCTTTGCGTTGGAGGGAACGACCCCGATGCGCTGGCTTTGGCTGTTGCGGCTGGACGCGGCGCACCGTGCACTTGCAACGGGGCGGACGCGCAGCGTCACGGACGCTGCGTTCGCGCACGGCTTCAACGACGTGTCGCATTTCAGCCGCGCCTTTCGCAACGCGTTCGGCACGCCGCCGCGGTCGGTGCTCAGGCCCGCGCGTCGCTCGTAACAACGCTGGCGCGCCAGGTCATGTCTTTGGCGCGCACGGCCGCGCGGGCAGCCGCCGGACCGGCCTAGGTTCCGCCCGAACGGAAGACATCGGTTGGCCGGGCATGCGCTACGTCGGGCCGATCGGAGCGGGATCGGCGTGATGCATGAAATTTCTCCCCATCGCAGAAGCCTGCTCGCGGGCGCCACTGGCTTATACCCAGTCCTATTGAAGGTGACTCGATAAGGGATTCCCCGACGCGGGGCTGATCTGATTCAAAGCTGGCGAACGGAGGAAGTTCGCCATGCGGAAGCCGATCCCACTGAGGCTGGATTA
>JAFEFJ010000012.1 GCA_018240635.1 Pseudomonadota bacterium
CACCGCGCAGGCGATCTTCGCCGCCGGCTATCCCGAGCAGAAGCTGGCGGTGGAGCCCGACTTCATCGAGCAGAGCCTGGGCGACTGGCAGGGGCTGCCGCACGAGGATTTGCCGGAGCGGCTGACGCTGCCCGCGCATCCGTTCTGGCCGCACGCGGCGCTGGAGCATCCGCCGGGCGGCGAGACGCTGACGCATGTGATCGCCCGCGTGGGCGGCGCGCTGGAGCGGCTGGCGGACGCGCATCCGGGCGACGATCTGGTGGTGGTGGCGCATGGCGGGGCGATCCGCGCGGCGATCGCGCATGCGCTGCGCATCGAGCCGGACGCGGTGCTGCATATGTCGGTGCAGAACCTGTCGCTCACGCGCCTGGAGCGCCACGCCGCCGCGTGGCGTGTCGTCTGCGTGAATGAACTCCCTGGATATTAAGCATTTTTATCTTGACTGATTGGCTGCGGGACGGGGATGGTGTGGCATCGTCCCCGATTCGGCTGACCCCAACCGGGGCCGCCGTTGCCCGAGGCAGGTCGCGGTCCGGCCCCAGAATTGGCCGGTTTGCCGGCTAACGGCCTGCCGATGAGCCGGTTCTTCCGCCGGCTCCGGATAGGAGAACACCGATGCCGCGCTTCCTGCCGCTCTCGTTTGGGCGTTCCTTCGCCGCACCGCTCGCGGCGCTCGCCTTCGCCGCGCTGCTCGCGCCGGGCGCCGCCCGCGCGCAGTCCGATCAGCAGCAGCTCGTGGACCGCTCCACGCTCGCGGTGCAGGACCTGATGAGCGGATCGGAAAGCGCGCTCGGCATGCTGCGCAAGGCGCGCGCCGTGATGATCTGCCCGCGCGTCTTCCGCGCCGGGTTCTTCTTCGGCGGCGAGGGCGGCGGCTGCGTGCTGGCCGCGCGCGACGCCAGCGGATCGTGGTCGTATCCCGCGTTCTACAACATGGGCAGCGGCAGCTTCGGCCTGCAGATCGGCATCCAGGACATGCAGTTCGTGATGATGATCATGACGCAAAAGGGCCTGGACGCGGTGATGGACGACCAGTTCAAGCTGGGCGGCGACGCGACCATCGCGGTGGCGACGTTCGGCGGCGGCGTGCAGGGCGCGACGACGGGCAATTTCGGCGCCGACATCGTTGCCTACACGATGGCGCGCGGCCTCTACGGCGGCGTCACGGTGCAGGGCAGCATGATGACGACCGACACCAAGGACAATCAGGCCTATTACGGCCAGCCGCTCGCGGCGCGGCAGATCGTGGTGCAGATGCAGGGCACCAACCAGGGCGCCGACCCGCTGCGCGAGGTGCTGACCCGCTTCGGCTCGGGCGCCGCGCCGACCGAGGCGGCGTCCGCCGCGCCGGTTCCGGGGGCCGCGCCGATGGGCGCGCCCGCGCAGGCCACCGGCCGGCAGCCGACGCAGCTGACGCCCTCCGCCGGGGTGGGCGGCACCGTCCAGCAGCAGTCGCTGCCGCCGCCGAAGGGCTGATGCCGGCCGCCGCGACCGCCTGAAGGCCGCGGCGCCCCGCGGGGTGGGTCGCGTCGCGGCGGGAGGCGCGCTAGGTTGCCGCGCGATGACCGACGCGGTGCCGTTCTGGAAGGCCAAGACGCTGGATGCGATGACCCGCGAGGAGTGGGAATCGCTCTGCGACGGCTGCGGGCGCTGCTGCCTGCACAAGCTGCGCTACGAGCACGACAATTCGCTGGCCTTCACGGCCGTTGCGTGCCAGCTGCTCGACCTCGAAAGCTGCGCCTGCTCGAAATACGCCGAGCGCACGCGCTTCGTACCCGATTGCGTGACCCTGACGCCCGCGGCGCTGCGCGAGATCGACTGGCTGCCGCCGTCCTGCGCCTATGTGCGGTTGGCGCGCGGGCAGGATCTTCTGTGGTGGCATCCGCTGGTTTCCGGCGATCCCGAAACGGTGCACGAGGCGCGCGTCTCGGTGCGCGGGCGCGCGGTGAGCGAGCGGCAGGCGGGACCGGCGGAACATCACATCGTGGACTGGCCCGGCCGGATGCCGCGCGCGCTCCGGCCGGCGGGATGGCCGGGGCGGCGGGCCGCAACCCAACGCGCGGCGAAAGGCCCGGCGAAGCCGTAGGGTCAAGCAACAAGGAACGACGACGATGATGCAAGGCGCCTTGTATGGCGGCGTGAACGCGGCGGTGCTGACGCCGATGCGGGCGGACCTGTCGGTCGATCTCGACCGCATGGCGGCGCATTGCCGCTGGCTGCTGGCGAACGGATGCGACGGGCTCGGCATCACCGGAACCACGGGCGAGGCGAACAGCCTGGGCGTCGATGAGCGCATCGAGATCATGGAGGGGCTGGTCGAGCGCGGCATCCCCGCGGCGTCCCTGCTGCCCGGCACCGGCACGCCGGCGATCCCCGACACGGTGAAGCTGACCCGCCGCGCCGCCGAGCTTGGCTGCAAGGGCGCGCTGCTGCTGCCGCCGTTCTTCTACAAGAACCCGAGCGACGACGGGCTGTTCGCCTATTTCAGCCAGGTGATCGAGCGCGTCGGCAGCGGGCCTTCGGGCAAGTTCGCTTTCTACCTCTATCACTTTCCGGCGCAGTCGGCGGTGCCGTTCGGCTTCGACCTGGTCGGACGGCTGATCACTGCGTTTCCCGGCACGATCCGCGGCGTGAAGGACAGCAGCGGCGATCCGGCCAACACCTTCGGCTATGTCGAGCATTTCGGCGCGCAGGGCTTCGAGGTGTACGCGGGCGACGACAGCCTGCTGCTGGGCCTGCTGAAGATCGGCGGCGCAGGCTGCATCACGGCGGCGGCGAACGTGGGCTGCTCGGTCAGCGCCGAGGTGGCGGAGAACTGGAACAACGAGCAGGGCGAGGCGGCGCAGCAGAAGCTGACCGCGATCCGCAAGGCGGTGACGTCCGTGCCGCTGATCCCCGGGCTGAAATCGCTGATCGCGCGCCACCGCAACGACGAGACCTGGCGCAACATCCGCCCGCCGCACCTGCCGCTGACGCCCGCGCAGCGCAGCCAGTTGGTCGATGCGTTCAGCGCCTGCAACGTGCGCCTGGGCGAGCCGGTCTGAGCGCAGTCCGCGTCTCCCGATTGCTCTGTTTTTCCGTCATGGCCTGCGAAGGCAGGCCATCCACGTCTTTGATCCCGCCTGAAGGAAGACGTGGATGGCCCGCCTTCGCGGGCCATGACGTTGGAGGGGAAACCCCCTGATGCTGCGCGGCGTGTTCACCGTGGGCGGCTGGACGATGGTCAGCCGCGTGCTGGGCTTCGCGCGCGACATGCTGATCGCGGCGATGCTGGGCGCGGGGCCGGTCGCGGATGCGTTCTTCGTCGCGCTGAAGCTGCCCAACCTGTTCCGCCGCCTGTTCGGCGAGGGCGCGTTCAACGTCGCCTTCGTGCCCGCCTTCACCGGGATGCTCGCGGCCGAGGGCCCGGACGCCGCGCGGCAGTTCGCGCGCGAGGCGTTCTCGGTGATGACGTTCTGGCTCGCCGCGCTGACGATCCTGGGCGAGATCTTCATGCCGCAGATGATGACCGTGCTGGCGCCGGGCTTCGCCGCCGATCCGGCGAAGTTCGACCTGGCGGTGACGCTGTCGCGCATCACCTTCCCATATCTGCTGCTGATCTGCCTCGCGGCGCTGGTCGCGGGCGTGCTGAACGGCATGGAGCGGTTCACCGCCGCATCGGCGTCCTACGTGCTGTTCAACCTCGTCTCGATGGCGTTCATGGTGGGGCTGACGCCCTACGTGCCCACGGCGGGCCATGCGCTGGCCTGGGGCGTGACGGCATCGGGCGTGGCGCAGCTTGCGGTGCTGATGGCGGCGTCGCGGCGCGCGGGGATGCCGATGCGCCTGCCCCGCCCGCGGCTGACGCCGCAGATGCGGATGCTGCTGCGCAAGATGGCGCCCGGGCTGGTCGGCGCGGGGGTGACGCAGCTCAACCTTGCGGTCGATGTGATCATCGCGAGCCTGCTGCCCGCGGGCACCGTTTCGGTGCTGTACTACGCGGACCGGGTGAACCAGTTGCCGCTCGGCGTGATCGGCACCGCGATCGGCACGGCGCTGCTGCCCACGCTGTCGCGCCAGGTGCGCAGCGGCGAGGCGGACGCGGCGGCGGGAACGATGAACCGCGCGATGGAGCTTGCGCTGGCGCTGACGCTGCCGGCGGCGGCGGCGCTGGTGGTGAGCGGGTTCCCGATCGTCTGGGCGCTGTTCGGGCGCGGCGCGTTTTCCTTCCACGACGCCGTGTTCTCGGCGCAGGCGCTGGCCGCCTACGCGGTGGGGCTGCCCGCCTTCGTCGCCGCCAAGGTGCTGGCGCCCGCCTTCTTCGCGCGCGGCGACACCGCGACGCCGGTGAAGATCGCGGTGTTCTGCGTCGCGCTGAACCTCGCGTTGAACCTCGCGTTCATGCGCCCGCTCGCGCATATGGGTCCGGCGCTGGCGACCAGCCTGTCGAGCATGGCGAACGTCGCGCTGCTGGCGGCGGTGCTGGTGCGGCAGGGGCATCTGCGGCTGGATGCGCGGCTCCTGTCGCGCACACCGCGCATCGTGGCGGCGGCGGCGCTGATGGCGCTGGTGCTGGCCGGGCTCGGGCACCTGCTGTTCGGCGCGGACGGTATCGGCGTTCATGGGCCTTCGCTCGTCCGGCTGGGCGCGCTGGGCGCGCTGGTAGCGGCGGGGATGCTCGCCTATGGCATCGCGGGGCAGGCGCTGGGCGCCTTCGACCTGCGCGCCGTGCGTGGCGCGATCGCGCGCCGCTTCTTGCGCCGGCGGCGGGGATCGGCCATTGCTCCCGGCCCGACCGACACCTGAGACAGCAGCATGTCCCGCATCTTCTCCGGCATCCAGCCGTCAGGCATCCCGACCCTCGGCAACTATCTCGGCGCGATCCGCAACTGGGTCGCGCTGCAGCAGGAGCCGGACTGCATCTGGTGCGTGGTGGACCTGCACGCGATCACCGCCTTCCAGGACCCGTCGGTGCTGCGGCAGAACACGCGCGAGATGGCGGCGGTGCTGATGGCCTGCGGCATCGACCCCGACCGGCACATCCTGTTCCTGCAATCGGCCGTGCGCGCGCATGCGCAGCTGGCCTGGATCTTCAACTGCATCGCCCGGCTGGGCTGGCTGAACCGGATGACGCAGTTCAAGGACAAGGCGGGCAAGGACCGCGAGAACGCCTCGGCCGGGCTCTACGTGTATCCGAACCTCATGGCCGCCGACATCATGGCCTATCACGCGACGCGCGTGCCGGTGGGCGACGACCAGCGGCAGCACCTGGAGCTGGCGAACGACATCGCGCAGAAGTTCAACCACGACTACGGCATCGAGTTCTTCAAGCCGATCGAGCCGCTGATCCTGGGCCCCGCGCCGCGCGTGATGAGCCTGCGCGACGGCACCAAGAAGATGTCGAAGTCCGATCCGTCGGATCAGAGCCGGATCAACCTGAACGACGATGCCGACACGATCGCGCTGAAGATCCGCCGCGCCAAGACCGATCCCGAGCCGCTGCCGTCCGAGCCGGCGGGGCTGGAAGGCCGGCCGGAGGCGCGCAACCTGGTGGGCATCTACGCCGCACTGGAGGGCACCGACCACGCGGCGGTGCTGCGCGAACACGGCGGCAAGGGTTTCGGCCCGTTCAAGGAGTCGCTGACCGACCTGATCGTCGATCGCCTCGCGCCGATCGCGGCCGAGACGGCGCGCCGGCTGGCCGATCCTGGCGGGCTTGATTCCACGCTGCGCAACGGCGCCGCCCGCGCCGCCGCCATCGCCGATCCCATCGTGACCGAGGTGGAGCGCGTGGTGGGGTTCCTGCAGTCGTAGCGCGCGCCGTGGCGTTCGGGGGCCGAAAGGTGCGGGCCTAAACCGCCAGCGCGCCGTCCAGCACGTCGTCGCGGACTTTGATTCCCGGCGCGGGCGCGGGCAGGGTCAGGACGAACAGGCAGCCGCGGCCCGGCGTGCTGATCGCCTCCGCCCGGCCGCCGATTTCGGCGAGGCCGCTGGCTGCGGCGTCCAGCCCGACGCCGCGGCCGGAGATCAGGCCGGGGCGCGCCGCGGTGGACAGGCCGGGGCTGAAGACGAGTTGCGCGGCGTCCGCGTCCGCCATCGCCGCGAGCGCGGCGGGCGTGCCGAGGCCGAGCGCGGCCGCCTCCGCCCGGATGCGGTCCAGTGCGAGGCCGCTTCCGTCGTCCGCGACCTCGATCAGCGCCGCGCCGGGCACCGCGCGGGCGGAGACGCGCAGGGCGCCGACTTCGGGCTTGCCTGCGGCCCGCCGCTCGGCGGGCGGCTCGATGCCGTGGTCGATCGCGTTGCGCAGCATCTGGGCCAGCGCCTCCCGCAGCGGCGGCAAGGCGGCGCGCGACAGGGGCGTTTCGCCGCCTTCCAGCGTGAGCGCGACGCGCTTGCCGAGCCGGCCGGCGAGCTGGCGGGCGAGGATGGGCAGCGCCCCCCAGGCATCCGAGACGCGCGCCGCATCGCCGCCGTGCGCGGACGGCAGGCCGGGGGCGGAGACCGTGAAGGCGGGCAGCGGAAAGGCGGCAGCGGGCGGCGGCAGCGCGGCGGCGAGGCCGGTTGCGGCGCGGGCGATGCCCGTGAGCGCCTGCGCCGCCTGATCGAGCGCATCAGCGGACGGCGCGGGGCCGGCCAGCGCATCTTCGGCCAGGTGGGCGAGCCGCTCCATGCGCGGCAGGCCGAGGCAGCCCGCGATACCCTTGATGCCGTGCAGGTGGCGGCGGATCAGCGCGAGCGCGCCGCGCCCGGCGGGGCCGTGCGCCCCGCCCGCGCGCAGGCGGCCGAGCGCGGCCTGCGCCTCGGCGGCGCGCTGGTCGGCTTCGCGCAGGAAATCGGCAAGCAGATCGTCCATGGCCCCTCCGCGCCGATGATGGCGCGGCAAGGACTGACAATCGGTGAAGGACGCGCGGCTTCGGTTACTCCGGGTAACGCCAGGGGACGGGCTGCGGGGCGTCCTCGTCGATGGTCCATTGCGGCAGGGACAGGCCGTCCGCCACGTCGGCGAACACCATGCGCATCCGCGTGCCGATGCCGACCTTCGCCACCATCTCGGGCGGCGCGAGCGTGCCGTCGGGCAGGCAGAGATTGCCCGCGACGCGCAGCGCCTCGTCCGGCGTGGGTTCGCCCTTCTGCGTGTCGAGATCGACCAGCAGGATCATGTAGGGCGTGCGGCCCTTGAAGGCGGGCTGGATGGCGTGGTGCACCTCGCCGTAGGAGTGCACCGCGCCCTTGCCCTCCACCGGCACCCAGTGGCTTTCCAGCGTCATGCACCACGGGCAGGCGGTGGTGGGCGGGTAGCGCAGGCGCTGGCAGGAATCGCAGGCTTGCAGATGAAACTGGTGCCGCGCGCAATGGCCGAAATAGGCCATGTTCTCCTGGTCGAGATCATCGACCGTGAGCCCCATGCCGCCGAGATAGGTTCCTTGCAGGCCCATCGCCCTAGCCCCTCCGCATGACCATGGCCGAGCCGGTGCCCGGCATCGCCCAGCCCAGGTTCGCCGTCAGTTCCGCGTCCTTCACCTGCCGGCAGCCGCCCTCGCGGTAGTCGTAGGTGTGTTGCCGCTTGCCGTCGGGGCCGATGGGGCAACTGTCGTCGGCGTCGTGGCGCAACTGGCGGACGTTCTCGATCACCATCGCGATGCCGTGCGTGTAGCCCTCGCACAGATGCCCGCCCGAGGTGTTGTTCGGCCGCTTGCCGCCAAGCCGGATGGTTCCGTCCGAAACGTATTCCGGCCCCTCTCCTTTCTTGCAGAACCCGTATTCCTCGAGCTGGAGCATGGTGGTGAAGGTGAAGGCGTCGTAGGAGCCGGTGATGTCGATGTCCTCTGGCCCCACGCCCGCGTTGGGCCAGAGGATGTCCTTCGCGTAGTAGCCGGCGACGCGCGAGATCGGGCCGTGCTGGTAGTGCATGTCGGCGCGCGGCTTGCAGCAGCGCCCGACCACGGAGCGGATCAGCACCGGATGGTGGCGCAGGTCGCGCGCGCGGTCGGCGGTGGTGACGATGATGGCGTTGGCGTTGTCGGTCTCCACGCAGCAATCCAGAAGGTGCAAAGGCTTCACGATGAAGCGGCTGTTCAGCACCTCGTCCACCGTGACGCGCTTGCGGTAGAGCGCCTTCGGATTGTTCGAGGCGTGCTCGCTGTGGATGACCTTCACCATCGCGACCTGTTCGGGGCGCGTGCCGTAATCGTGCATGTGGCGCATGAAGGACGGCGCGAACATCTGGCCCGCCGCCTGCCATCCGTAGGCGCGGCTGTGCAGCGCATCGCCGTTCACCGGCACCGCCGAGCGCGCGCCGGTGCCGCCGATGCGGACCTGCGAATAGCCGTTCATCGAGCGGAAGATCACGACCGCCTTGCACATGCCGGCCTCGATCACGCCGATGGCGATGCCGACCAGCGCCTCGGTGCTCGACCCGCCGCCGTAGACATCCATGTAGAAGTTCAGCCGGATGCCGAGATCGCCGGCGATGAAGGGAGCGGGGGTGGAATCGTTGTTCGAGTAGGACAGCATCCCGTCGATGTCGGACGCTTTCATTCCGGCATCGAGGATGGCGGAGCGCACCGCATCCGTGCCCATCGCGCGCGTGGTGCGCCCCGATCCGGCGCCGCGCAGATAGGGCGTCTCCCCAACGCCGACGATCGCGTATTTGTCGGCGAGGTGCCTGGGCGTGCCCGCGTCGATCTCCGACCCTGCCATGACGTTTCATCCCCGTTGGTTGCGGGGATTAAGGCATGGGCGGGGAGCGGTGTCCAAATGCGCGATCCGTCATCGCGAGCTGCCGCTTGGCGGCGTGGCGATCCAGCGGGAGGGCACGGCGCGGTTGCCCCCGATTGCCACGGCGCTTCGCGCCTCGCAATGACGGGGTAAAGAGTGTGCCGTTCAGTCCGGCCGCCCGCGCTGGCGGGTGGGCGCGGTGAGCAGGGCGCAGAAGACGATCGCCACGATCAGGGCGGCGGCGGCGATCAGAAGGGTGCCCATCATGTCTGCCTCCTTTCGTCCCAAGGGTCTGGCGAGGTTCCGGTGGCGCAGCATGAAGAATGCCGGCCCGGACGCGGAACGGCAGTGAAGCGTTTCACATGGAACGAACGAATCCGCCCTGCACCACGGACTCAGCGTTCGACGAGGATATTCCCGAACGCATCCAGGTGCGCGCGCCAGTTGTGTGGCACCAGGCAGGTGGCATCGTATTCCTGCACGATGAGCGGACCCGGTTGTGGCGCGGTGGCGAGCTGCGCGCGATGGAGGACCGGAACCTCCGTCCATCCCGCATCGGGGAACCAGGCGTGGCGGGAGGGGTGCGGCGTGCCCGGAACGGGCGGGATCGCTGCGGGCAGGCGCGGGCGTTCCGGCACGCCGATGGCGGCGACGGTGACGGCCGTCAGCATGATCGGCTCGCCCTCGGGCGCGCGGAAGCCGTAGGTGCGCTCGTGCTCGGCAGCGAACAGGGCGGGCAGGCCCGCGATGACGGCGCGCGCGTCGCCATCCGGCAAGGCCACGGGAATGTCCGAGGACTGGCCGACATAGCGCGCCATCGCCGAGCGGCGGAGCGCGCGGCGCGACGCGGGGAAGCCGTCGCGCTCCAGCCGCGCCATTCCCTGCGCGGCGAGGACGGACAGCACGGCGTCCAGCGCATCGACATCCGCTTCGTCGAGCCGCATCCGCACGCTGCGCGCGGCGTGATGCTCGGTGTCGGCGACGAGCAGGCCGAAGGCGCTGAACAGGCCGGGCATCGGCGGGACGATGACGCGCGGTATGCCGATCTCGGCGGCGATGGCGGTGGCGAACAGCGGGCCGTTGCCGCCGAAGGCGAGCAGCGCGAAGTCGCGCGGATCGCGGCCGCGCTCCACCGAGACGGCGCGGATCGCGCGCATCATGGTGGCGGCGGCAAGCCGCAGCATCCCGTGCGCCGCCTGCTCCACGGAAAGTCCCAGCGGAACAGCGAGCTTTTCCGCGACCGCCGCACGCGCCGCATCGGCATCCAGCCGCATCGCGCCGCCGACCAGTCCCGCCGCGTCGAGATAGCCGAGCACGAGGTTGCAGTCGGTGATCGTGGGCTCCGTCCCGCCGCGGCCGTAGCAGACGGGGCCGGGATCGGCGCCCGCGCTCTGCGGCCCGGCCTTCGGCGCGCCCGCGGCGTCGAGATGGCAGATCGAGCCGCCGCCCGCGCCGACTTCCGCGAGGTCGATCGCGGGCAGCTTCAGCATGTAGCCCGCGCCGACCAGCAGCCGCGCGCCGGCCATCACGCCCGCGCCGACTTCCATCGCCTCGCTCTTGAGGACTTCGCCGTGTTCGACGAGCCCGGCCTTGGCCGTGGTGCCGCCCATGTCGAAGGTGATGACGCGCGGCTCGGCCAGGCGCGCGGCGAGCGCGGCGCCGCCGACGACGCCCGCGGACGGGCCGCTTTCGATGATGCGCGCGGGCTGCTCGGCGGCGAACTCGGCGGCGGCGAGGCCGCCGTTCGATTGCATCAGCTGCAACGGCGCGGTGACGCCGAGCGCCCGCAGCCGCGCGGTGAGCGCGGTGAGATAGGAGCGGATCACCGGCTGCACATAGGCGTTCACCGCCGTGGTGCTGGTGCGCGGATACTCGCCGATCTCGGGCAGGATTTCGTGGCTGATCGAGATGGGAAGATCGGGAAGCGCGGCACGCACGGCGGCGGCGACCGCCTGTTCGTGCGCGGGATTGGCGTAGCTGTGAAGCAAGCAGATCGCGAGGCTTTCGACCTTTTCCGCGCGCAGGCGTTCGATGCAGGCCGCGACGCTCGTCATGTTGAGCGGGGTGGCGATGCTGCCGTCGGGGCGGGTCTTTTCGTCCACTTCCAGACGCAGGCGGCGCTCGATCAGCGCGGGCGGCTTCTGCCAGTGCAGGTCATAGAGGCGCGGCATCCGGAGGTCGCGGATCTCCAGCGTGTCGCGGAAGCCGCGCGTGGCGATCAGCGCGGTGCGCGCGCCGCGCGATTCCAGGATGGTGTTCGATCCGACGGTGGTGGCGTGCAGCACCTCGGAGGCCGGTTCGCCGGCTTCCCGCAGCAGATCCGCGAGGCCGTTGACGATGCCCTCGCCGTAGTCGCGCGGGGTGGAGGGGGTCTTGCGGGTCAGCACCCTGCCGTCCGACGCGACCGCGACGAGATCGGTGAAGGTGCCGCCGATGTCGATGCCGACGCGGAGGGTCATGGGACGTGGACACCGAGAGTGGGAGGCGATTCTGCATTTGTTTTGATTTCGTCATGGATGGGCTTGGCCCGGCCATCCACGTCTTGGCGCCCGCACCGGAAAAGACGGGGATGGCCCGCCTCCGCGGGCCATGACGGATGAGGGGTCATGCCGCGCGTTCCGGTAGGGGGACATCCCACGCGACCGCTGGGGCGGGGGGGCGGGTCGCGCGCAGGCGGGCGCGCAGCGCCTCGGTGGCGGCCTCGTCGATGACGGGGGGATCGCCGGCGGCGACCACGCCGTAGTCGCGCGCGGCGCCCGCGACGGTGACGAGGCCGTCGCGCAGATCCTTCGCCACCAGCGCCAGGTCGCGGTCGAGCGGATCGCCCCAGCCGCCGCCGCCGGGCAGGTCGTGGCGGAACACTTCGCCGCGGCGGACCGTCATGGTCAGTTTCGCATGCAACTTCTTCTCGCGCGGCGTGCCGGGATCAAGGATGTTGCGGCCCGCCGCGCCCGGATAGCCGCCCTGCAAGCCGTAGGGCCGGTGCGCCTGGCGGTCGGCGCGCACCTGCAAAATGCCCTCGTCGGCCAGCATCCGCCATGTGCGCGACAGAGACATGCCGCCGCGATAGAGCCCGGCGCCGCCGGTGTCCGGCACCATGCCGTAGTCCAGCACCTCCAGCGGGTTCTCCGCCTCGATCACCTCGATGGAGAAGCTCGCCATGTTGGCGAACATCGTGGTGTTGCAGTCGATCCCGTCGGCCCAGGGCCGCGCGCCCCAGGCGGCGGAGAGGAAATCGACGTAGATGAACGGCTTCCGGTCGGCGTCGTAGCCGCCGATGGTGATGCCGGTGTTGCCGCCGTCGGACGCCGCGAAGACGCGGTCCGGATACAGCATGGCGAGCGCGCCGAAGGCGCAGTCGGCGGCGCGGAAGCCGGTCAGCCCGCGCGCGGCGCAGGCGGCGGGCGGCAGGGCGTTCATGATCGTGCCCTTCGGCGCGATCACCTCGACCGCGCGGAACACGCCGTCGTTGTTCGGCATGTTGACCGACATGACGGACTTCACGGCGGTGAAGCTGGCGGCGGCGGTGTAGCTCCAGGTGTTGTTGATCGCGCCCTTCACCTGCGGGTTGCTGCCGGTCCAATCGACCTGCATGGAATCGCCGCGCTTGCGCACGGTGCATACCAGCTTGATCGGCACGCCTTCGTCGATCTGGTCGTCGTCGATCCAGTCGGTGAAGGTGGCCTCGCCGTCCGGCAGTTCGGACAGGCAATGCCGCGCGAGCCGCTCGCTGTGGTCCATCGTCTCGTTCATCAGCGCCACCACGCCGTCCGCGCCGTGGCGGGCGATCAGGTCGGCCATGCCGCGTTCGGCGATGGCGCAGGCGGCGAGCTGGGAGCGGATGTCGCCCAGCACGCGGCCGGGCAGGCGCACGTTGCGCTCGATCATGCGGAACAGCGTGTTGTTCGGCGCGCCGCGCTCGTAGAGCTTCAGCGGCGGGATGCGCAGCCCCTCGGCGTAGATCTCGGTGCTGTCGGAGGCGTTCGATCCGGGCACGCGGCCGCCCACGTCGGTGTGGTGGCAGATCGTGGCGGCGTAGGCGATGGGCCGACCTTCCGCGAAGATCGGCTTGAAGATGAAGATGTCGGGCAGGTGCATCCCGCCGTCGTAGGGATCGTTCAGCGTCAGCACGTCGCCTTCGGCGATGTCGTCGCCGAAGTGGCGCAGCGCGGCCTGGAGTGCGACGGGGATCGAGCAGAGATGCCCGGGCAGGCTGAGCCCCTGCGCGACCAACCTGCCGTCCGCGTCGCAGACGGCGGTGCTGTAGTCCATGATGTTCTTCAGCACGCCGGAATAGGCGGTGCGGTAGATGGTCAGCGCCATCTCGTCGCCGATGGCGGTGACGGCGTTGCGGAACAGCTCGGCGGTGACGGGATCGGTCATGGGGGCGGGGAGTTCTTATAGGCCGGTAGAAAGCGGGATGTGCGAGTCGCAAGAAACGTGCCTCGACGAAGCGGCTGCCCCTGCGCCGTCATTGCGAGCCGCGTAGCAGCGACGGGGAGAGGGGCTCACGCTCCGCGGAACACGGGGCTGCGCTTCTCCATGAACGCCGTACGGCCTTCGCGGTAGTCGGCGCTGTCGAAGCAGGCGTCGATCATCGCCTTCACGCGCGCCATGTCGCGGTCGGCGGCGTCCTTCACGACGTTATCGACCGCAACCTTGTGCGCGGCGATGGAGAGCGGGGCGTTGTCGGCGATGGTGCGCGCAATCTCCAGCACCGTGTCGGACAACTCCTCGTCCGGCACCATGCGGTTCACCAGGCCGATGCGCTGCGCCTCGGCGGCGTCGAAGCGCGTGCCGGTGTAGAGGATCAGCCGCGCCTGCGACGGGCCGACCAGGTCCACCAGCTTCTTCACCATGTCGAAGCCGTAGGCGATGCCGAGGCGCGCGGCGGGGATGCCGAACTGGCTGTCCTGGGCGGCGATGCGGATATCGGCCTGCAAGGCGATGCCGAGCCCGCCGCCCAGGCAGAAGCCGCGGATGCGCGCGATGACGGGCTTCGGGAAGGCGGCGAGCTTGGCGCGGCCCGCGCTGGTCAGGCGGTCGTATTCCTGCTGCGCGTCGGCGTTCGCGCGCTGCTTCTCGAACTGGCTGATGTCAGCGCCGGAGACGAACGCCTTCGGCCCCGCGCCGGTCAGGATCACCACGCGCACCGACGGATCTTCCTGGAATTCGTCCAGGATCTCGCCCAGGCCAGCCCACATGCCGACCGACATGGCGTTCCGCTTCTCGGGCTGGTTGAAGATGATCAGCCCCACCCCGTCATCGACGGCGGCGAGCATCTTGCCGTCCGCGTAGCGGCGGGTTTCCGCCTTCTCGGTGATCGCCTCGACCATCAGACAACTCCTTCCGCGCGCAGCGCCTTGATCTCGTCCTCGGAATAGCCCGCTTCGCGCAGCACCGCATCGGTGTCCTGCCCCGCCTCGGGCGTGGCGGAGCGCACACCGCGCGGCAACCCCTGCATGTTGATGGCCGAGTTCACCACGTGCTTCGCGCCGAGCTTCGGATGCGCCATCGGCGCGGCCATGCCCAGGTGCTGCACCTGCGGATCGGCAAACACCTTGTCGATGGTGTTGATCGGGCCGCACGGGATGCCCGCGCCCTCGAACAGCTCGATCCAGTGTTCGGCGGGCTTCTTGGCGGTTTCCTCGGCGATGGCGGCGTTGATCGCGGCGCGGTCGTCGCTGCGGCCCTTCTGGGTCTGCCAGCCCTCCCGCGTCAGCCAGTCGGGGCGGCCGATGGCTTCGCAGAACCGGCCCCACAGCCGCGCGGAGCTGGCGGCGATGTTGATGTGCCCGTCGGTGGTGGGGAACACGCCGGTGGGAATCCCGGTCGGGTGGTCGTTGCCGGCCTGCTTCGCCACCTCGCCGTCGAACAGATAGCGCGCGGCCTGGAAGTCCAGCATGAACACCTGGGATTCGAGCAGGCTGGTATGGACCCACCGGCCTTCGCCGGTGCGGGTGCGGTCGAACAGCGCCATCATGATGCCGAGCGCGAGCAGGTTGCCGGCGGTCAGGTCCACCATCGGGATGCCGACGCGCATCGGACCCTTCCCCGGCTCGCCGGTGATGGACATCAGCCCGCCCATGCCCTGCGCGATCTGATCGACGCCCGCGCGCTTGCCGTAGGGGCCGGTCTGCCCGAAGCCCGAGATGCTGCCGTAGACGATGCGCGGATTGACGCGGCGCACGTCGTCGTAGGCGATGCCGAGGCGGTGCTTCACCGCGGCGCGCATGTTCTCCACGATCACGTCGGCCTTCGCGGCGAGGCGCATGAAGGCCTCGTGGCCCTTCTTGTCCTTCAGGTTCAGGTGGATCGCGCGCTTGTTGCGGTGCAGGTTCTGGAAATCGAACCCGTCGCGCGCGCCCGCGATGTCCTCGCCGCTGGCCGGCGGCTCGATGCGGATGATCTCCGCGCCCCAGTCGGCCAGGTGGCGCACGGCCGTCGGGCCCGCGCGGGCGATGGTCAGGTCGAGCACGACGATGCCCGACAGCGGCAGGTTCGCGGCACCCTGCGCCATGTTTTGCTGGGCTTGTGTCCGTCCATCCGGCATGGCGCTCTCTCCCGCGGTTCGCGCCAGCATC
Source organism: Pseudomonadota bacterium (assembly GCA_018240635.1). Classification (GTDB taxonomy): domain Bacteria; phylum Pseudomonadota; class Alphaproteobacteria; order Acetobacterales; family Acetobacteraceae; genus JAFEFJ01. The sequence goes on from JAFEFJ010000012.1 coordinate 15,282, forward strand.
GGACGGCCGGGCCGGGTTCTCAAGATGGGCGGTGAACGGGATGGCGGAGGGCGTCGATCTGGCGCTGGTGATCGCGCTCGACGGGTCGGCCAGCGTGACATTCGAGGAGTTCAACATGATCGCGGGCGGCATGGCCGCGGCGTTCCGCGATCCGCTGGTGGCGAAGGGGCTGACCGGCGGACCCGCCGGGGCGAGCCTGGCCTGCCTGCTGCTTTGGTCCGGCACCGGCGCGCAGAAGGCGATGATCCCCTGGACGCGCGTCGCCTCCGCCGCCGACGCGGACCGCTTCGCCGGCATGATCGACGACATGCCGCGCGGCGTGCAGGCGGGTGCCACGGCGATCGGCGAGGCGCTGCTGGCGGCGATCACGCTGCTGGCGCACCTTCCCGGCCCGGCGGCGCGGCAGGTGGTGAACGTGGTGGGCGACGGACGCTCCAACAACGGGATCGCGCCCGGCCCAATCCGCGACCGCATGGCCGCGGCGGGCATCACGATCAACGGCCTGTGCATCCTGCACGAGGAGCCGGACCTGCTGGACAGCTACACGAACGAGGTGATCGGCGGCCCCGGCGCCTTCGCGGTGATCTGCCCGGACTACGCCGCCTTCGCCGAGGCGATGCGGCGCAAGCTGCTGCGCGAACTGGAACAGCCGACGGTGTGAACGGGATCACTCCCGCCGGAAAATACCTGCGGTAACGGTAATCCGATATGTGGTAACGGTCGGGCCAGCGGGAAGCCGCTGACCGGCCCCGCGTGCAGCACAACCAACTTCGGGCCGAGCATGGACAGTCCGGACGATCCCGCCATCGGCGCCTGGCTCGACCGGCTCGGGCTCGGCCGGTACCGCGCGCTGTTCGCCGCCCAGGAACTGGACATGGAGACGCTGGCCGAGGTCAGCGAGCAGGACCTGGAAGCCTGGGGCGTGCCGTTCGGCCCGCGCAAGCGGCTGGCCAAGGCGATCGCCGCGCTGCGCGGCCCGCCCGCCGCCGCCGCCGAGTCCGCGGCCAACGCCGCCGCGCCGCTGGGCGGCCCGGCGCAGGCCGGCGAGCGGCGGCAGGTGACGGTGATGTTCTGCGACATGGTCGGATCGAGCCGGCTCGCGCTGCGCCACGACCCCGAGGACGTACGCGAGGTGATGCGGGCCTACCGCGACATCTGCGAGGCCGCCATCGCGCGCTACGAGGGGTTCGTGGTGCGCTATTTCGGCGACGGCGTGCTGGCCTGCTTCGGCTGGCCCGAAGCGCACGAGGACGACGCCGAGCGCGCGGTGCGCGCCGGGCGGATGATCATCGCGGAGATGGCGTCCTCGCAGCCGCTGCCGGACATCACGCCGAAGGTGCGCATCGGCATCGCGACCGGGCTGACGGTGGTGGGCGACCTGATCGGCGAGGGCGCGGCGCGCGAGACCTCGCTGGTGGGCGACACGCCGAACTTCGCCGCGCGGCTGCAGGCCTTCGCCGAGCCGAACACGGTGCTGATCGCCGCCGGCACGCGCCGCCTGCTGGGCAGCCTGTTCACCCTGCGCGAGGTGGGGCCGCTGACGCTGAAGGAGCATCCCGAGCCGGTCGCCGCCTGGCAGGTGGAGGGCGAGGCGGTCACCGACAGCCGCTTCGCCGCCGTGCGCAACGCCGCCCCCTCCGACCTCGTGGGCCGCGACACCGAGATGGCGCTGCTGATGGATCGCTGGCAGCAGGCGCAGCACGGCGAGGGCCAGGTGGTGCTGCTGTCCGGCCAGGCGGGCATCGGCAAGTCCCGCCTGGTGGAGGCGCTGATCGACCGCGTGGCCGACACGCCGCACCGGCTGCTGCGCCTGCAATGCAGCAGCCATCACCGCATCAGCAGCCTCTATCCCGCCGCGCAACTGGTGCAGAAGATGGCGCGCATCGAGGCGGACGACCTGCCCGCGACGCGGATCGCCAAGCTGCGCGCGCTGCTGGGCAAGGAAGGCGCCGCCTGCCTGACCGCCTATGCCGAGCTGCTGTCGCTGCCGACCGAGGGGCTGGAGCCCCGGCTCGATCCCGACCCGCAGGCGCGCCGGCAGGCGCTTTTGAACGCGCTGACGGAGCGGATGGCATGGCATGCCGGCAACGACCCGCTCGTGGTGGTGCTGGAGGACGCGCACTGGATCGATCCCTCCACGCGCGATCTGGTGGAGCGCGTCTTGACCAGGCTGCCCCGCCTGCCGGTGATGCTGGTGATCACGCAGCGCCCGGAACTGGACTTGGGCCTGGGCGACCATGCCAACGTAACGCAGTTGCAACTGAACCGGCTGGCACGCCGCTCCTGCGCGACGCTGGTGGACCGCGTCGCGGGCGGGCGCACGCTGCCGCGCGGCGTGCTGGACGCGATCCTGGAAAAGACCGACGGCGTGCCGCTCTTCGTCGAGGAAATGACGAAGATGATCCTGGAATCCGGCCAGCTGCGCGAAGTGGGCGAAGGTTACGTCCTGAACAATCCGCTGCCGCCCATCGCGGTGCCGACCACCTTGCAGGACAGCCTGATGGCGCGCCTGGACCGGCTGGGGCCGGTGAAGCAGATCGCGCAGATCGGCGCCTGCATCGGGCGCGAATTTCCCTACGTGCTGCTCGCCGCCGTGGTGCCGGTGGACGCGCCCGCGTTGCAGGACGCGCTGCGCCGGCTGAACGAGGCCGAGCTGATCGTCGGCGCGGGCCACGCGCCAGAGTCCGTCTACAGCTTCAAGCACGCGCTGGTGCAGGATGCGGCCTATGCGTCGCTCCTGCGCAGCCACCGCCAGCAATGGCACGGCCGCATCGCCGAGGCGCTGCTGGAGCGGATGCCGAGCCTTGCGGAGACCCAGCCGGAAATCATGGGCCGCCACTTCGCCGAGGCGGGTGCGGCAGCCAAGGCGATCGACTGGCTGCAGCGCGCGGGCGAGCTTGCGATCCGCCGCTCCGCCGACCGCGAAGCCTGCGGCCATCTGGGCCGCGCCATCGAACTGATCGCCACGCTGCCGCACGACGCGGAACGCGATGCGCGCGAGCTCGATCTGCGCGCGCTGATCTCGGGCTCGCTGTTCGCCACGCACGGCTACAGCTCGACCGAGGCGGCGGAGAATTCCGAGCGCGCCTACGAGCTGTGCCAAGTGGTGGGCGCGCCGCACCGGCTGTTCCCGACGCTGTTCGGGCGGTTCTCGAACTTCCTGGTGCGCTCGGAAATCCACGCCGCCATCGAGGAGGCGCGGCGGTTCGAAACGCTGGCGAACCAGCACGGCGATCCCGCCGTCGTGTCGATGGCGCACCGCAACCTGGGCGTCGTGCATCTGGTCGCGGGCGAGCCGGCAACCGCGCGCCTGCATCTGGACCGCGCCGATGCCCTGATGCGCCCCGAGGACCGCGCCGACTACACCTTCGCCTACGGGCTCGATCCGCTGATCACGCTGCTCAGCACGCGCGCGCTGGTGCTGCTGCAATTGAACGAGCACGTGGAGGCGGCGGAGGCGGCGCGGCTTGCATTGGACGAGGCCCGCACGCTGAACCATTTCGGGTCGCACGCCTATGCGCTGTCGCGCGTCGGGCTGTACCTGATGCTGCGCGACGACCGGGATGCGCTGGCCGATCACGCGGCCGAGCTGCTGCATGTGGCGCGCGAGCGCAACGGCCGCACCTGGGAATGCTACGGCGAGATGCTGACCGGCTGGTGCATCGCGCGCGGCGGCGACGTGGCGGCGGGTACCGAGCGGATCGAGCGGGCGATCGCCGGGCTGAGCCGTTTCAACGGAAAGCTGTTCGTCTCGCTCGTGCGCTTCGAGCAGGCGGCGCTGCTTCTGGCCGACGGGCGGACCGAGACGGCGCTCGCCTGCCTGGAGGCGGCGCGCCCGCTGCTCGATCCCGGCGGGCAGCGCATTGGCGAGAGCGATTTCCACCGCCTGATGGCGGTTGCGCTGCACCAGGGCGGCGCGCCGCGCGCGGCGGTAGAGGCGGAACTCGACCGCGCGCACGAGGCGGCGGTGCGGCGCGAGGCGCATTTCTACGCCGACCGCGTGGCACGGACGCGGGCGGGGTTGTAGCAGACCGACGGCCCCTCTCCGCCCCGGGGGGCGGAGAGGCTGGGTGAGGTGGAGGATTCCAGGGACGTTGCCGTTGGCGTTTCCCACCTCACCCTCCCATCGCTGCGCGATGGGCCCCTCCCTCTCCCCCCGCAAGGCGGGCGGAGAGGGGTGTCAGGTCGAGGGGATGGTGGGACTTGGACCTTCCCACGGCCAGCGTTCCGCCGCCTTGGCGGCTTCCTCCCGCAGCGCTTCCAGCGCGACGGGGAATACCTCCGGCGGCAGCCAGGCCAAGAGCGGCGGGCGGAGGGGTTCGACCTCAGGGTCCCAGACGCGGGCGGGGGGCGCGGTGCGGTAGCCGATCCTCGCCATCACCGACAGGCGGGGCGCGCCCTCGTAGACCAGGCCCAACGCCGCGCGCGCGCCCTCTGCGGCGGCGGCGCGCAGCAGGTGCCAGCGCAGCAGCGAGTTGATGCCGCTGCGGCCGAGCGCGGGATCGGTCGCAGCGCGGCTGAGGATGACGGCGGGGAAGAACCCGGCGGGCAGATCGACCGAGAGGCCCATCGCCTCCGCCGCCGCCGCCGCGCTCGGCGCAAGCGCGGCGCGCATCGTGGCGACGAGGCGGCCGTCCCGCGTCCAGCCGGCGGCGACGCCGCCCGCGCCGGTGCGTCCGTCCCAGGCGAGCATGTCGGGGCGCAGCAGTCGGAACTCCCGCGCTGCTTGGTACTGCGCGAGCAGCAGCGCATTGATCGCCGGCGCGTCGGTCGCCGAGGCGAGGCCGACATGGCCGAGCGGCAGGGCGTCAGGGTCCGGCATCAGACCCAGGCATAGGCGGGCGGCAACAGGCGCACCTGCAACTGATGCTCGATGAAGGTGAAGGGGTTGAACCAGGTGTGGTGCGCGGTGCCGCCGAACAGCATCCCCACCGCGCGGTTGCGCGAATCCAGCAGCAGCGAGCCGGAATCGCCATAGGCGGCGGGGATGTCCACCACGATCTGATCGGTGAACGCGGCCAGGCCATCGTCGAAGCCGAGCGGCGCGTAGTTCGCCTTCACCGCCGCATCGACGAACACCACCTTGCCCTCCGTCAGCCCGGTCGACCGCCCCACCTTGCGGACGGTGTCGCCGGGCTGGAGTTCCCAGGGCGGCGCGCTTTCGCGGATCGCGCCGATGCCGTGGACGTGATTGGAGACCTGCCCGGGCCAGCACGCTGCGATGGCGGCGTCCACCTGGTTCGCCGTGCCGTCGAAATGCACTGGCACGAAGCGCAGCAGCGCGCCCTGCGCCTCTCCCGGATACCAGCCGCCGTCGTCCGGCGCGGGTTGCAGTGCGGCGTCGCCGATGCGGCCCTGGTTCATGCGCGCCAGCACATGGTTGCAACTGAGAACGCAATGCGCGCCGAAGATCATGTCCTGCACGCCGATGGCGGCGGTGCCGATGGGGAAGTCCCAGTGCGACAGGCTCGATCCGCCCGCGATGGGACGGTGCGGCGCGACCAGCGCGGCGTCGGCGGGGCGGGGCGTGCGGATATGCGTGTGCGGCGCGGGCACGCTGGGCGCTTCCAGCTCCTCCACGTCGATCTCGGTGCGCTGGCCGCCGCCTTCCAGGATGCGCGGCAGCAGGCGGGATTCATGCAGTTCGCCGGGCGGCCGCTTGCGCAGCACGAAGATCTTCAGCACCGGCTGGTCCGTCATTTCGCCGCCGCGCCGGCGGAAGCCGACGGCGGTGCCCACCACGTCGCCGTGGCGCAGCAGCGCGTGGCGCTGGTAGTTCTGCACCACGCGCGCCGCGATCATGTAGCGTTGCGTCATCCCCCTGCCCCTTCCCGGTTCATGCCCGGACCCCGGCGGCGAGCACGATGGTGAGGTGCGCCACCACCCGCGCCGCGGGCCACGCCGCCATCGCCGCGCGCCATTCCCCGGCCTCGGTCTCGTCCACGGTTCCGGCGCGCGCCGCCTCGCGCAGCGTGGGCGCGAGCAGGTTCGCCGCCTGCGCGCCGGTGAGCGGCGCGGCGAAGGGCTCGACGCCGACGAAGCCGAGACCGGCTTCCGTCATGATCCGCCCCAGCGTGCGGCCGGAGAACGGGTTCTCGAAACGCCGCAGATGCAGCGCCTGCATCCGGCGTTCCAGCGCGGCATCGGCGCAATCGACGGAGAAGCTACCCCAGTCGGAATCGACCATCACCATCGCGCCGCCGGGGCGCAGCACGCGCGCGGCTTCGGCGATGCAGCGCCGCGCCGCGTCGGGCGGGACGTGCTGCAACAGCCGGTCGCTGCAACAGGCGTGGAAGGTTCCGTCCGCAAACGGCAGCGCGGTGGCATCGGCCTCGCGGTGCGCGGTCCAGGCCGCGATGCCCGCCGCCTGCGCGGCCTGGTCGGCCTCGCGCAGCATCGCCGCGTCGCGGTCAACGCCCCAGACCTGGCCGAAGGGACCGACGATGTGCGCGAGATCGACCGTGCCGACGCCGGGGCCGCAGCCGATATCGAGCGCGGCGGCGCCGGGGAACAGGCCCATCAGCGCGTAGGCACGCTGCTTGATGGCGCGGATCGCAGGCGTGGCGGCGGCGCGGCGCAGATACTCGGCCGGAACCTGCTGGATCGGGTTCATGGCTCGGTTCCCGCGCCGGGAATTGCGGCGAAGGCGGCGGCAGCCGGCTGCACGGCGGCATGAGGGCCGAGATCGCGCGGGCGCAGCACGCCCGACGGGTCTGCGCGCCACAGCGCGAGCCGCGCCGCGCCCGCGATGGCGAGCGGGGCGACGATGCGGCCGCCCGGCGCGAGCTGCGCGGCCAGCGCGGCGGGAAGCGCCGCAAAGGGAATGTTGGCAACGATGGCATCGAAGGGCGCGGCATCGGCGAAGGCGTCGAGATCCCCGCCCAGGCTGCGCGCGATCCCCGGATCGCCGTGCCGCGCCAGCGCGCCCTGGCTGAGATCGTAGCCGCCGGCTGTCTCCACCGTGAACACAAGCGCGCCCATCGCGGCGAGGAGCGCCGCCTGGTAGCCGCTGCCGGTGCCGATTTCCAGCGCGCGCTGGCCCGGCGCAATCGCGAGCGCCGCGGCGGCGCGCGCGACGGCGGACGGCGCCGGCAGCCAGCACGCGCCGAGCCACAGGCCGGTTTCCGCATAGGCGATGCGCCAGAAGTCGCGCGGCACGAAGGCGTGGCGCGGCACCGCGCGCATCGCCGCGATCACGCCATCGGGAAAGCCGATGGCGGCGAGCCGGTCAGCCATCGCCGCGCGCGCGAGCGGCAGGTCGATCATCGCCCGTCCTCCGCCGCTTCCGCATAGGCGCGGTCGAAGCCGCCCAGCGCCGCCACCATGCCGGCGGGATCGCCGTGCAGCGCCACGAAGGCGAGCATGCGCACCACCTCCCGCGCCGCCTGAAGGTCGCGCGCATGGGCGGCATCGAACGCATCCGACAGACCGGCGAAATCGGCGCGGGAGAGGAAGATCTCGTCCATGTGCTCCGCATCGTAGCGGTCCACGAAAACGCCCGTATCCAGATCGGCGAATTCGGCGAGCAGCGTGACGTTGTTGTCGCCCAGCGTGTAGAGCCAGGGGCGCGCGGCGCGGCCGATTTCCGGCTGGTGGTAGTCATGCAGGAAGCGCAGGCGGCTGAAGCGCGCCAACTGCGCGCCCATCGCTGCGGCGAACCAATCGACGTATTCGGGAACGCTCGGGCAGTCGGTCTCCGGGTCGCGGCCGAGTTCGGCGGCGAGGCGGGCGCGCGCGAGGCCGAGCACGATGGGCGCGTGCAGGCGGATCGCGTGCAGGCGGCGGGCGCGGGCGCGGGCGGCATCGGCGGTGGGCGGCGGCGCGGCGAGGCCCGCGAGGCTCGATCCCGCCGCATACGCCTCCAGCGCCATCAGCATTCCCTGCGCATCGGGTGCGGGAACGATGGCGTTCCATTGCGGGTGCATCAGGAAATCGTGCGCCAGCGGGGCGTATTGGACGCTGTGATAGAACCCCGCGATTGGGTCGAGCTGCTTCACGCGCAGCACGCAGCGGAAGCCGCGCACCGCGATGGCGGCTTGCAGCCTGCCGATGCCGGGAACATCGATCCAGTCGTCGTGCAGCGTGGCGATGGCCAGCACGGGCGCGGCGCGGCAGCCGCCCGCTTCCAGCCGCTCGGCGCAGGCGCGCCGGTGGCGCGCGCGGCACAGCGCCGCCAGCCCGTCGATGGCGCGGCCCACATCGACGAAGCCGCCCTCGCTGTAGGGCGTGCGGCCGACGCCGACGGCGGTGAAGTCGCGCAGCTCCGGCCGTCCCTTCACCGAAAGCCGGTCGATCAGCACCGCGCGGCCGACGCCGGGCTCCACGAGGCGCCGTCCGTGCGGCTCGTCCACGCCGTCCGGAACGATGGAACGGATGGCGTGGCGCTTCAGCGCGGCGGCGCGGGGCGCGCGCGGCGCGTCGGCGAAGCCGGGGCCGGCGAGGTCGGGCGAGAGGAAGTCGAACGTGGCATCCGCGCGCTCGGAGGTGCGCACCATCAGGTGCCCGGCGGCGGGGGAGGGCAGGACGTCCGCGAGGGCGGGGGGCGGGGCGGGACGCGCGGGGTCGATGGGGCCGCCGGACGCGGGCGCGGCGCGGCCTGTCGCGGGGGCGGGCAGCAGCAGCGGCAGCGGCGGCGCGCAGCGCGCCCGCGCCGCATCCAGCCAGGCGGTCAGCAGGCCAGCGTCGATCCCGTCCGCGCCGTCCAGGAAATCGAAGCGCGCGCTGCCGTCCGCGGCGCGCAGCGGCAGCAGCACGCGGCGCGGGTCGCCGGCGGCGAGCAGCGCGGGCAGCGCATGGCCGGCGGCGAGCGTTTCGCACAGCGTGGCCAGCGCACCGGCCTCGGCGCAGGGCGGCACCGGGCGGGCATGGTCCGGGGCGAAGGAGAGGATGCCGCGCAGGGCGGGGCCGTCCGGCGCCTCCGCCGGGTCGAGCAGCGGCGCGATCGTGGCGGCGCAGGAGGTGTTGAGGAACCCGGCGGCGGCGAGGCGCCCGGCGCGGCCCAGCGCGGCGGGGCGGGCGAGGCAGAGCATGGCGTCCGGGCGCATGTCCTCGGGCGCGGCGATGGCGCGGCGGTTGCCGCCCGGCAGCGCCTCGTGCCCGGCGGTGGCGGTGGGTGCCGCGATGCCGGGCGCCAGCGCGAACCACGGGACCAGCACGGCGCGGAACCCGGCGGCGAGCGCCGCCTCGGCCGCCGCCGCGCCGGCGGGGCCGGGGGCGTGATCCTCCGTCAGCATCAGCAGGACCGGCCGGTGCAGGGTGCCGCCTGCGTCGCCGGGCGCGCGGGCGAAGATCACTCCGCCGCTGCCCGCGGCGGCGGCCCGTCCCCCTCGGCGGCTTGTGGCGTTTCCGCGACGACGCCGACCGCGACGTGACCGAGCGGGGTGATGGCCCAGACCGCGCCGTCCGGCGTGGCGGCGAGGCGATGCGCGACGCCTTCCGCCCGCCGCCACGCTGCCTCGCCCGGCATGCGGCGGTAGATGCGCCCGCCGCGGCGGGAGGCCACCCACGCCTCACCGCGCGGCCCGATGGCGATGTCGCGCACGTTGCGCGCCTGGCGCGTCCAGGCCTCGCCCTCCCGGCGCAGCGCCTCGCCCGCCGGGGTGACGATCCAGGGCGTGCCGTCCGGGGCGAGGGCGATGCGTTCGGCCTGTGCGCCGGCCTCGGTCCAGTCGGCATCGGGAGAGGCGCGGTGCAGCACGGCGCCGCCATGCGGTCCGGCGGCGCGCGCGAGGCCCCACAGCGCGCCGGAGGCGCCGACGGCGATCTGAGCGACCTGCCCGCGTTCCGGCCGCCAGTCCGTGCCGGTGAAGCGCAGCAGCGTGCCGAAGGCGTCCACGAGCCAGGGCCGCCCGTCGGCATCGGCGGCGACGGCGAGGCCGCCCGCCCAGGCGGGGGCCCAGAACAGGCCGGTCCAGCGATACAGCGGGTGGCCGCCCGGCCCCGCCAGCGCGCCGAGCGCCCAGAGCGAGCCGTCGCCGCCCGCCGCCAGGTCGCGCGCGGCGGACCAGGGCAGCAGCCGCCACTGCACCGGCAGCGGGGTTTCGTGCGCGGGGCCGGGGAAGCGGTCGGTTTCGTAGGCGACCTGCGCGCGGTGCAGGGCGGCGGCCGGGTGGGCGGTGACGGTCAGCGCGTCGAAATGCGGGCGCGGCGGCGGGGTTTGCGGCGCGGCGGGCAGGACGGACGGGGCAAGGGGCGCGCGCAGCCGGGCGGCGGCGTGCAGCGCGGCGTCGATCGCGCCGCCGGTCCAGGACTTGCCCGCTTCGGGGGCCGCGAGGCGGCCGGGGCGGTGGCCGTCGTCGGGCAGGAACAGGCGCACGCCGATGCGGTCGGCCTCCGCGGCGAGATGCGCGGAGAAGCCGTCCGGCTGCGGCGGCGTCCAGCCGGTGCAGACGACGGAGGGGCGGTTGTCGAGGTCGTGGATCGCGGCGCTGACGGCGTCGATCCAGCCGCGCGCGGTGGGCGGGGCGGCATAGACCATCACCTTCGCCTTGGGCGCGAGGGCGGCGAGGATCAGCAGCATCGGCAGCAGCGGCCCGTCCGGCGCTTCCGGCGCGGGCGGCGCGTCGTCCACCACGACGAGATGCGGGCGCTGCGCGGGTGGCGCGATGCCGAGCGCGGCGCAGGCGGCTTCCATCGCCGCGCGGCGCACGGTGCCGCCGCAACTGACGATGCCGACGCAATGGCCCGCGCCGTCGCCCTCCGGCAGGCCGAGGCTGGCGGCGAGGGCGGCGGGGGTTTCGCCCGCGCCCGAGGTGAGCGCGACGGCGGGGTGCGGCAGGGAGGGCTGGCCCTCGCCGTAACCGTCCGGGCCGAAAACGGCTTCGACGACCGGACGCAACAATTCCGGAATCGGATGGAGTGCGCCGGCGAGCACATCGGCTGCGCCGCGCAGCACGGCACAGCGGCGCGAGACATCCTCGGCGGCGACGGCGAAGCCTTGCGCGGCGGCGAAGTCCGCGACCACGCGGAACCCGGCTGCGCCCGCTTGCCGGCGCAGATAGACGCTGACCGCCGATTCCCCGGCCATTGATTCCCCCGCCGTGTCCGCAACGATGCGCCGCCTATAGCACCGCGCCGCCTGCTCGTCTTGTGCGGCTTCCTGCGGGCGGTGCCCCGCCGCGATGGGGTTGCCTTCCGCATGGCGGCGGCTACCGTTGGGGGGAGCGGAGGGAACCGGGATGAACGAGTACGACTACATCGTCGTCGGCGCGGGATCGGCGGGCTGCGTGCTGGCCAACCGGCTGAGCGAGGACCCGTCCAAGACCGTGCTGCTGCTGGAGGCCGGGCCGAAGGACGCCAGCATGTGGATCAGCATCCCGGTCGGCTTCTCCAAGCTGCTGAACAGCCCCGTTTACAACTGGAACTTCGAGACCGAGCCCGAGGCGTCGGTGAAGGGCCGCACCATCCCGATCCCGCGCGGGCGCACGCTGGGCGGATCGAGCTCGATCAACGGGATGCTGTACGTGCGCGGCAATCCGCTGGACTTCAACACGTGGTCGCAGCTCGGCAACCGTGGGTGGTCCTACGACTCGGTTCTTCCCTATTTCCGCAAGTCCGAGAATTTCGAGCCGGGCGGCGACGAGACGCGCGGGCGCGGCGGGCCGCTGAACGTGGCCAACATGATCGAGCGGCACGAGATCCTGGATGCGCTGATCGACGCCGCGGAAGCCGAGGGCTGGCCGCGCAATCCCGACTACAACAACGGCAAGCAGGAAGGCTTCGGCTACTACCAGGTGACGCAGAAGAACGGCCAGCGCTGGTCCACCGCGCGCGCCTTCCTCGATCCCGCGCGCGGGCGGCCGAACCTGCATATCGAGACCGACGCGCACGCGATGGGCGTGATGCTGGAGGGCAAACGCTGCGCCGGCGTCGCCTACAAGCAGGGCGGCGCGTTGCGGCAGGCGCGGGCGCGCATCGAGGTGGTGCTGTCGGCGGGCGCGGTGCAGTCGCCGCAGCTTCTGGAACTGTCGGGCATCGGCCAGCCGGAGCTTCTGCAAAGCCACGGCATCGAGGTGCGGCACGCGCTGCCCGGCGTGGGCGAGAACTACCGCGACCACTTCGCGCCGCGCATGAACTGGCGCGGCAAGCTGCCGATCACGCTGAACGAGTTGACGCGCGGCGTGAAGTTCGCGCGCGAGGTGGTGAAGTACTACACGCAGAGGCGCGGCGTGCTGACCTACACCGCCGGCATCGTCTACGGCTTCGTGCGCACGCGGCCCGAGCTGGAGGAGCCGGACGTGCAGTTCCATTTCGCGCATGCGAGCTACGCAACGGCCGCGACGCGCGTGCTGGACCGCGAGCCGGGCATGACGCTGACCGTGTATCAGTGCCGCCCGGAATCGAAGGGCTCGATCCATATCCGCTCGGCCGATCCGTATGCGAAGCCGGTCATCCGCCCGAACTTCCTGGCCGATCCGCTGGACCGGCAGACGGTGGTGGAGGGGATCAAGATCGGCCGGCGCATCATGAACAACGCGGCGATGGACAAGTACCGCAAGCACGAGATGAACCCGGGCGAGGCGGCGCAGACCGACGAGCAGATCCTCGATTGGGCGCGCGGCAATGGGCAGACCACGTATCACGTGGTGGGCACCTGCAAGATGGGCCAGGACCCGATGGCGGTGGTGGACGATCAGCTGCGCGTGCGCGGGATTTCCGGCCTGCGCGTGGCCGACGCCTCGATCATGCCGACGATGGTTTCAGGCAACACCAACGCCGCCGTGATCATGATCGCCGAGAAGGCCGCCGACATGATCAAGCAGGCGGCGGTGGAGAAGATGCGGGCGGCGGCTTAGGCCCTGCCCTCACCCTCCCAGCCCTGCGGGCTGGGCCCCTCCCCTCTCCCGCGGTGCGGGAGAGGGGAGGGCTCGTTGCGGTAGCAACGGGAGGGTGAGGGTCAGGTATCCCGCGCGCCGATGGTGCGGGACTTGTATTCCTCGGGCACGGCGTGGCCGAAATCGGTGAAGGCGCGCTTCACCGCCTCGGGCGTGGCGCCGAACACCTGCTTGCGGTTTTCCCGCGCCCAGGTCTGGGACGACGCGATGGTTTCCAGCGAGCCCTGGAACTGCGGCATCACGTAGCGGGCGAACAGCTCGTAGCTGCGCAGCGTCTGCTCGCGGTTGGCCCATTCGTGGGCGCGGAACAGGATGCCGCCGAAGCCGCCCTGGCTGTATTCCAGCAGGCGGCGGATTCCCTTCGCGACCGTATCGGGCGAGCCGACCAGCGTGGTGCCCATCTTGACGCCGTCGCGCAGCGGATCGTCGGCACGGCCGGGCGGGCGGCCGAGCGTGTCCTCGAAATAGGTGACGGTTTCGCGCCGTTCGCCCTCGCGCACCTCGCGCAGCGCCTGCTCGTCGTCCTCGGCGATGTGGGCGTTCACCACGACGCGCCACTTCTTGCGGTCCATCGTCTTGCCGTTCTTCGCCGCCGCTTCCTCGGCGATCTTCCATTGCGAGGCCAGCGCCTCCGGCCCGCCGGGCAGGCCCGCGCCGATCGACAGCACGCCCACGCCATGCGTGCCCGCCGCGATCATGCCGAAGGGCGTGATGGTGGAGGCGACCGCGATCTCGAAATGCGGATCGGACCACGGCGCGAGGTGCAGGCGCGCCTCGCGCAGGTCGAACCAGTCGGTCTTCATGGTGACCGGTTCCTTGCAGGCGAGCAGGCGCATGATCGCGTCCATCGCCTCCAGCATGCGCGGGCGCTGCGTGCTGGGCTCGATCCCCAGCATGTAGGCGTCGGACGTCAGCGCGCCGGGGCCGCAGCCCAGCATGGCGCGCCCGCGCGTCATGTGATCGAGCTGCACGAAGCGCTGCGCCACCATCAGCGGGTTGTGGTAGGGCAGGCTGGTGACGCCGGAGCCGAGCCTGATGTGCTTGGTGCGCTGCGCGGCGGCGGCGATGACGATGCAGGGATCGGCGATCAGCTCCCAGCCGGCCGAGTGGTGCTCGCCGATCCAGGCCTCGTCGTAGCCGAGATGGTCGAGCCACTCCAGCAGCTCCACGTCCCGGTCCATCGCCAGCGTGGGGTTCTCGCCCACCCGGTGGAAGGGCGCGAGGAAGATGCCGAACGTCATGCCGCGATGGGCCATCGGAAGTCTCCGCGTCTGTATGCACCCATGGTGCAACGGGCGGGCGGCGTAGCCAAGCGGGCGGGGGCGTGGCAGCATCCGCAGTCCCGGAACGGCGGGCGAGGATGGGGGGAACGATGCGGCTTGAGGGCAAGGTGGCGCTGATTTCGGGCGCCGCGTCCGGCATGGGGCGGTCCACGGCGATCCGCTTCGCCAAGGAAGGTGCGAAAGTGATGATCGGCGATCAGCTCGACGCCGAGGGCCAGGCGGTGGCAGACGAGATCGTGCGCGCCAACGGCACCGCTTCCTTCATGCACCTCGATGTCACGGACGAGGCAAGCTGGCGCGCCATCGTGGCCGAGACGGTGAAGCGGTTCGGCAAGCTGGATATCCTGGTCAACAACGCGGGCATCAGCGGCAGCGGCGTCGATGACCTGTACGAGACGGCGGCCTGGGACCGGCTGATGGCGGTGAACGGGCGCGGCGTGTTCCTGGGCACCAAGTTCGCCATCCCCGAGATGAAGAAGGCGGGCGGCGGGTCGATCATCAACCTGTCCTCGATCTCCGGCACGGTGGGGCAGGACGGCATCCACGTCGGCTACAACGCATCGAAGGGCGCGGTGCGCACGCTGACCAAGGCGACCGCCGTGCAGCACGGGCGCGACAACATCCGCTGCAACTCCATCCATCCCGGCCTGATGCCGCCGATGCGCACTTCGGGCCGCACCGCCGATCCGGCGTTCCGGGGCGAGATGCTGAAGGGCGTGCCGATGGGCCGCTTCGGCGAATCGGACGAGGTGGCGAACGCGATCCTGTTCCTGGCCTCCGACGAGGCGTCCTACGTCACCGGCGTGGAGCTGGCGGTGGACGGCGGCTACCTGGCGAAGTAGGCACATATTTTCGGAGGAAACCAACCATGCTCTCCGACACCAATCCGCTGACCGAGGCGCAGGTCGCGCAGTTCCGCGACGAAGGCTACCTGTTCCTGCCCGACGCCTTCAGCCCCGAGGAAGTGGCGGCGCTGCGGGAGGAGGCGGTGGCGATCTTCCGCACCGACCGGCCGGAGATCTGGCGGGAGAAGTCGGGCTCGCCCCGCACCGCCTTCGCCGCCCACACCTACAACGAGGCGTTCCGCCTGCTGGGCGCGCATCCCCGCCTGATCCGGCCGGTGGAGCAGCTGTTCGGCGAACAGCTCTACATGCACCAGTTCAAGATCAACGCGAAGTCCGCCTTCGACGGCGAGGTGTGGCAGTGGCACCAGGACTACGGCACCTGGAAGCGCGACGACGGGATGCCGGAGCCGCGCGCGATGAACATCTCGGTGTTCCTCGATGAAGTCACGCACATCAACGGCCCGCTGATGCTGGTGCCGCGCAGCCAGCGCCACGGCACGCTGGACGCCGCGCACGACCTGACCACCACGTCCTATCCGCTGTGGACGCTCGACAACGACACGGTCACCAGGCTGGTGGACGAAGGCGGCATCGTGGTGCCGGTCGGCAAGCCCGGCGGCGTGCTGATGTTCCACGGCAACCTGGTGCATGGGTCCGCCGGAAACATCACGCCCTTCCCGCGCAAGATCGTGTACCTGACGCTGAACGCGGTCTCCAACCACATCCGCACGCCGACGCGCGCGGAGTGGATCGCGCACCAGGACTTCACGCCGATCGAGCCGGTGGCCGACGATTCGCTGATGGAGTTCGCGCGGCGCTACCGCGCGGCGGCGGAGTGATCGCGGTACCCTCTTAACGGCCGTCATCGCGAGCCGCCTTCCGGCGGCGTGGCGATCCAGGGGCGCGGCAGGGTGCCCCGGCCCTGGATTGCTTCGCCGCGGTGTTCCTCGTAATGATGGTTGCCAAATCCAAACGAACGGAGAATCGGATGTTTTCGACCAAAACGCTCGCGGCGGCCGCCGCGGCGCTGCTTCTGGGCTTCGGCGCGGCGCGGGCGGAGATCCCAGGCAACAAGATCGTGATCGGCGTGATCACCGACATGAACGGCGGCAACGCGGCCTCCACCGGGCCGGGCTCGGTCGTGGCGGCGCAGCTTGCCGCCGAGGACGCCGCCGCCTTCCTGCCCGGCAAGACGATCGAGGTGATCGAGGCCGATCATCAGAACAAGGCCGACATCGCATCCGGCATCGCGCGCGACTGGATGGCGAACAAGGGCGTCAACGCCATCGCCGACGTGCCGTTCTCCTCGGCGGGCCTCGCGGTGAGCGAGGCGGTGCGCGGCGCGCCGTCCACCATGTTCATCGTCTCCGGCACCGGCACGTCCGACCTGACGGGCAAGGCGTGCTCGCCCAACACCGTCCACTGGACCTACGACACCTACGCCACGGGCAGCGCGGTGGCCCGCGCGCTGGTGGGCAAGGGGCTGAAGAACTGGTTCTTCATCACCGCCGACTACGCCTTCGGCGCGGCCTTGCAGCGCGACACCGCCGCGACCGTGACGGCGCTGGGCGGCAGCGTGGTGGGCAGCATCAAGAACCCGCCCTTCTCGTCGGACTTCTCGTCCTTCCTGATCGCGGCGCAGAGCAGCCCGGCGCAGGTGATCGGCATCGCCAACGCGACCGCCGACTTCATCAACCTGGTGAAGCAGGCGCACGAGTTCGGGCTCGATTCCAGCGGCAAGCAGCTTGCGGGACTGCTGGTGCAGATCACCGACATCGAGGCGATCGGGCTGGACACGGCGCAGGGGCTGTATCTGGCCTCGCCGTTCTACTGGGACCTGAACGACCGCACGCGCGCCTTCTCCGCCCGGTTCAGCGCGAAGATGAACGGGCGCAAGCCGACGCTGATCCAGGCCGGCGTCTATTCCGGCGTGCTGCACTATCTGAAGGCGGTGAAGGAGACCGACAGCGTGAGCGCGCCCACGGTGATGGCGGCGATGCAGCGCCTGCCTTCGGACGACGACGCGCTGGGCAAGGGCTCGGTCCGCAAGGACGGCCGCGCGCTGCATGATTTCTACCTGTTCCAGGTGAAGAAGCCGTCGGAGTCGAAAGGCCCGTGGGACGACTACAAGCTGATCGCGACCGTGCCGGGCGATCAGGCCTTCCGCCCGATGTCCGAAGGCGGTTGCCCGATGGTGCAGTAGGGAGACGCGCGGCGGCCCCGGATGCCGGTTCGGGGCCGGAATCCGGGGCCGCCGCGGGGCTACAGCCTGTCCAGCACGCCGTCCTTGAAGCGCTTCATCGCGTCCAGCGTGCCGGGCAGCGACTGCGCGGCGCCGTAGCCGAACAGGCGGACATCGACGCACGAGACGCCCATCTCCTCCAGCGTCTTGATGTCGCCGACCCAGTCGGCGTCGCTGCCGGTGAACATCTCGGCCTCGCCCTCGATGCTGCCGCGCGGCCTGGTGCCGGGGCCGGACAGCACGCGCAGCGCCGTGGTGATGGAGACGGGATCGCGGCCCGCCTTCTGCGCGAAGCCCGCGAAGCGGTCGAGCCCGGCCTTGAAGCGGCTTTTCGTGTTC
>JAFEFJ010000130.1 GCA_018240635.1 Pseudomonadota bacterium
GTCGCCTGGCTCTCGTTGCTGACGATGCTCGCCGCGCCCTTCTTCCTGGCGCTGCCCTGGCTCTCGCGCCTCTCCTCCACCGCCGCGCGCTTCGGCCTCGTGCTGGTGGGCACCGCAAACACCGTCTGGTGCACCAAGGTGATGGGCGCCTCGACCGGTGTCGGGCTGTTCCTGCTGCCCTGCGCGGCCCTCGCTGCCCTGCTGTTCCGCCCCGGCGAGCGCTGGCTGATGTGGGCCGCGCTCGCCCTGCCGCTCGCCGCCTACTTCATCCCCGACTCGCTGTATGGCGCGCCGCTGATGACACTGGATGCGCCGGCGGCGGCGCGGCTTTCCGCGCTGAACGCGGCCAGCGTGCTGATGCTGACGGTGCTGATCGCGCTCCGGTTCGTCACGCTGCTGCGTCAGGCCGAGGCCACGCCCGCGCCGATGCGCTAGCGCATCTTCCCCGCCCCCCCGGTTGCGGCACGGCGCGGCGTGGCTTCTATTGCCCGCCCGGCAAGCAGGAGGCGGCGGAATGGGCGGGTTGGTGATCGGCGGCGGGCGCGTGGTGGACCCCGCGAGCGGCATGGACGCGGTGGCCGATGTCGCGATCCTCGACGGGCGCATCGAAGCGGTCGGCACCGGCCTTGGCGGCGCGGAGCGCACGATCGACGCGACCGGCCTCGTCGTCGCCCCCGGCTTCATCGACCTGCACGCGCACGGCCAGTCCATCCCCGCCGACCGGATGCAGGCCTTCGACGGCGTCACCACCGCGCTCGACCTGGAAGCGGGCGTGCTGCCCGTCGCGTCCTGGTACGCGCGGCAGGAAAAGCAGGGCCGCGTGCTGAACTACGGCGCCTCGGTCAACTGGGCCTTCGCGCGCATCGGCGCGATGACCGGTTCGAACGAGGAATCCTCCCTCGAAGCCTTCGGCCGCGCGATGCGCGACCGCCGCTGGATCGAGAACGTTGCGATAGAAACCGAAGTCACCGGCATCCTGAACCGCATCGCGCGCGGGCTGGACGAAGGCGGCATCGGCATCGGCATCCTGAACGCCTACGCGCCCGGCGCGGGCGTGCAGGAGCTGATCGCCGTCTGCCAGCTCGCCTTCGCGCACGCGGTGCCGACCTTCACGCATGTCGCCTTCATGTCGCGCGTCGATCCCGAAAGTGCGGCCGAGGCCTATATCCGCCTGATCGGCTACGCGGGCGCGACGGGCGCGCACATGCACATCTGCCACTTCAACAGCTCCAGCAAGACCGACATCGCGCGCTGCGTGAAGCTGGTGGAGAAGGCGCAGGCCCAGGGCCTGCCGATCACCGTCGAAGCCTATCCCTACGGCACCGGCTCCACCGTGATGGCCGCGACCTTCTTCGCCGAGCCCGACTTCATCGCGCGCAACGGCATGGGCTACGACACCATCCAGCGCGTGACCGACGGACACCGCTTCCGCGACCGCGAGGAGGTGCTGAAGGCGCAGGCCGAGGAACCCTCCACGCTCGTGCTCTGGCATGTGCTGGATATCGAGAACAACCCGCATCACCGCGACCTGCTCGATCTGTCGGTGATGTATCCGGGCGGCGCCATCGCGTCGGACGCGATGCCGTGGACGCTGCCCGACGGCTCCACCTACACGGGCGACATGTGGCCGCTGCCGGACGACGCGACATCGCATCCGCGCTCGGCGGGCTGCTTCACGCGCTTCATCCGCCAGTGGGTGCGCGAGCGGCAGGCGGTGCCGCTGATGGAAGGCATCGCGAAATGCGCGCTGATCCCCGCGCAGATTCTTGAGACCAGCACGCCCGCAATGGCGGCGAAGGGAAGGCTGCAACCCGGCGCCGACGCCGACGTGGTGGTGTTCGATCTCGCCACGCTCACCGACCGTGCGGAGTTCACCACGATGAATCGCCCGGCCGAGGGCGTGCGCCACCTGATCGTCAGCGGCCATCCGCTGATCAGCGACGGCGTGCTCGATCAGGCGGCGCGGCCCGGCAAGCCCGTGCGGCGGCCCCTCGCCGCGGGCTGATCCCGCGTGCCGGTTCCGGTCCTTCTCATCGCGGGCTTCCTCGGCGCCGGAAAAACGACGGTCGTGAACCGCCTGCTCGCCGAGGCGGGCGGGCAGCGCATCGCCGCCGTGGTCAACGATTTCGGCGCCATCAATATCGACGCCGAGCTGATCGCGGGCAGCGCCGATGGCGTGGTCAGCCTCGCCAACGGCTGCATCTGCTGCACGCTGGAAGGCGACCTGCTGCGCACGCTCGCCGCTCTGCTGCGCCGCGATCCGCGGCCCGAGCGCATCGTGATCGAGACCAGCGGCGTGGCAGACCCGAACGATATCGTACGAAACCTGATGGACCCGGTGGTGTGGCGCGAGGCGCCGCTGGAAACCGTGCTCTGCGTCGTCGATGGGACCGCCTCGCCCGACGATCTCGCCGATCCGCTGAAGCGCGCGCAGATCCGCGCGGCCGACGTGCTCGCGATCAGCAAGGCCGATTTCGTGGGTGCCCCGGCGCTCGCCCGCCTGCGCGATGCGCTGCGGCAGCTTCGCCCCGGCGCCGCCGTCGTCGATGCGCCGCGCGGCCAGGTGCCCGCCGAACTCGTCTTTCCCGCCGACCCGGACCATCCGCCCGCGCCGCGCGACCCTGGCCCCCGCCGCCCCGCCGCCGAGCGGTTCGAGACGCTGACCTGGACCTCCGTGCGCCCGGTTTCGCTCGCCCGCCTGCAAGCCGCCATCGGCCTGCTCGCCCCCCGCCTCGCCCGCGCCAAGGGCCTGTTCGAGACGGTGGAGCAGCCCGGCCGCGAACTGCTGCTGCAACTCGCCGGCGGCCGCGCCACGCTCTCCTCCATGGGCCCACCCCAACCCGGCCGCCCCCGCGCCCGCATCGTCTTCATCGCCGAACTCGGCCGCCTGCCCCAGGCCGAACTCGCCGCCGTGATGGACGCCTGCGCCGAGCCGGGATAGGGCGATCCGGATGCGACAAATCCTCGCCTGCGATCTCGGCGGAACCAGCCTGCGCGCCGCCCTCGTGGACGACCGCGGCCGCGTCGCGCATCTCGCCTCCGTCCCCTGTGCCATCCCGCCGGACCGGAACGGCGCGTCGGAAGTCGATCCCGAAGACTGGTGGGCCGCGCTCGCGCAGGCCGTCGATGCCGTCGCCCGCGCCGCGGGGCCGGACTTCGCCGCCGCGCAGGCCGTCGCGATCTCCGCCATCACGCGCACGCAGGTCTTTCTTGGCGCGGACGGGCGGGTGCTGCGCCCCGCGCTCACGCTGCGCGACACGCGGGCCGGGGCGCTGCTGCCCCGGCTGCAGGCCGCGCTGCCCCCCGCGCATCCCGAAACCGCCGGCATCAGCGCCTTCCATCCGCTCGCCCGCCTCTGCTGGCTCGCCGAGGCCGAACCCGTGCACGCCGCCGCGCTTCGCGCCGTGGTCGAGCCGAAGGACTACCTGAACTTCCGCCTCACCGGTCGCATCGCCATCGACACCGTTTCCGCCGCCCGCCTGATCGCCGCCGCCGCCCCCGGCCCGGACGGGCGCTCGCTGTTCGGGGCGGCGGGGCTTTCCCCCGCCGTCGTGCCCGGCGCGCTGCAACCCACCGACATCGTCGCCCCGATCTGTCCCGGCCTGCCGGGCGCGCTCGGGCTTCTCGCCGGGCGGCCGCTGATGGCGATGGCGAACGACACCTGGGCTTCGGTCCTCGGCCTCGGCGCGCTGCGTCCTGGCCTCGCCTACAACCTCTCCGGCACGACCGAGGTGCTGGGCGTGCTGTCCTCCCGCGCCGCCGCCGCCGAGGGGCTGCTGACCGTCGATTGGGGGCAGGGGCTCACGCAGATCGGCGGGCCGAGCCAGAACGGCGCCGATACGCTCGTCTGGCTCATGGGCCTGCTCGCGCGCGATGACGACCTGGCCGCGGTCGGACCCGCGCTCGATGCGCTGCTCGACGCCCCGCGCGACAGCCAGCCCGCGCTGTTCCTCCCCTACTTGCAAGGCGAGCGCACGCCCTACTGGGACCCCGCGCTGCGCGGCGCCTTCCTCGGCCTCAACCGCCGCCACGGTCCGGCCGATCTCGCCCATGCCGTGCTGGAGGGCGTGGCCTTCCTCAACCGCATCGTGCTCGGCCGCGCGGAGGAAGCGGCCGGCGCGCCGGTGCGCGAAATCCGCTTCGGTGGCGGAGGTGCCGCGAATGCGCGCTGGTGCCAGATCAAGGCCGACGTCACGCGCCGCCCCGTCGTGCTGGTGCGCGAGAGCGAACCAGGGTTGGTCGGCGCGGCGATCGTCGCCTTCGCCGCGCTCGGGTATGTGGCGGACATCGCGGAGGGTCAGGACAAGCTCGTCGCCGCCGCCGCGCGCTTCGATCCGCGTCCCGGCCCGGCCGCCGCCTACGACGCGCTGTTCCCTCTCTACCGCCAGGCCGAGCAGGCGCTCGCACCCATTTCCCGCGCCCTGTCCGCCACGGCATCGCCCGCCTGATGCCCGGCCTGATCGAGCGCTACGGCACGGTCGCAGCGGGCCTCGCGCTGATCGCCGCCTTCGCGGCTTTCGCGCCCAACTTCGCCGCGCTGGGCAACATCATCAACGTACTGAAGGACACGAGCTTTCTCGCGATCATGGCGCTCGGCTTCACGCTCGCGCTCACCGTGGCCGAACTCGATCTGTCGATCGCCGAGGTCGCGAGTCTCGCGGCCGTCGTCGTCGGCTGGCTGGTGCAGTCGAAGGTCTCGCCCGCGCTCGCGATTGGCGCTGCGCTCGCCACAGCCGCGGCGATCGGCGTGGTCAACGGTTTCTGCGTGACGGTGCTGCGCGTGCCCTCGCTGATCGTCACGCTCGGAACCGCCGCTGTCGCGCGCGGCCTTGCCTTCATGGCCACGCAGGGCGTCGCCTTCGTCGGCCGCTGGCCCACCGGCTTCACCGGGCTGGCGCGCGGCGCGACGCTCGGCATCCCCAACCTCGTTCTGTGGCTCGCCGGCGTCACCGCCGCCAGTTGGGCGCTGATCACATGGACCCGCACCGGCGCGCACATGACCGCGACCGGCGAGGCCGAGGAAGCCGCGCGACTCGCCGGCATCGCGACCGCGCGCATGAAGCGGCTCGGCCTGCTGCTGTCCAGCCTCGGCGCGGGGATCACGGCGGTGCTGCTCGCCGCAAACCTCTCGTCAGCCGCTCCGAACATGGCAGGCGACTACTTCCTGTACGCCATCGCGGCGGTCCTGCTGGGCATGACGATGTTCGCCCCTGGCCGGCCGAACGTCGCGGGCACGGTATTCGCCGCGCTGGTGCTGAAGGTGCTGGGCAACGGCCTCGTCCTGCTCGGCGCCGCCTACTACGTGCAGGACATCGTTCTCGGCGCCATCATGATCGGTTCGGTCGCCGTCTCGACCGTGGTAACAAACACGCCCGCCTTCGCCAACACGCTCGCCTTCCG
Organism: Pseudomonadota bacterium; assembly: GCA_018240635.1. Taxonomy (GTDB): domain Bacteria; phylum Pseudomonadota; class Alphaproteobacteria; order Acetobacterales; family Acetobacteraceae; genus JAFEFJ01. Next base: position 5,401 of record JAFEFJ010000130.1, read on the forward strand.
GGCGCGCGCCTGACCAGACAGGATACGGACACGATGCACAGAAGAACCTTCGCCACCGGCGCGGCCGCCGTCGCCGCTTTCGGCCTGGCCGGCCGCGCGATGGCCGCGGCACCGTTCGAGCTTGGGGTGATCGGCTTTCAGTTCTCGTCGGAAACCCATGCACGCACCGCCAACGCCGCTGCCGAGGCCGCGAAGGCGAAGGGCTGGAACGTCACGCTGCTGAACTCGGAAGGATCGCTGCCCAAGCATGCCGAGCAGTTCGAGGCGCTGATCGCCAAGAAGGTCGGCGCCATCGTCATCTGCATGGGCAAGCCGGTCGAGGCCGACGCGCAGTTCAAGGCGGCGCACGACGCGGGCATCCCCGTGATCACCGTCGCCTCCGGCACCAGCCCCTATGCGCTGTTCGACATCCAGGCCAACGAATACAAGACCGGCGCCGACGGCGCGCTGTATCTGCTGGGCGCGATGCAGTTCCGTGGCAACCTGCTCTCCGTGCGGTTCGAGGCGAACGCCGCGACCCGCATCCGCGGCCGCATTCTCGATGCCGTGCTGGCCGAGAACCAGGCGGTGAAGGAAATCGCGCATTTCACCATGGCGCGCACGCAAAGCTGGCGCGACGACGTGCGTTCGGGCGTGCAGGCGCTGCTGCTGCAGAACCAGGGCAAGATCGACGGCATCTGGGCATCCTTCGACGGCCAGGCCTACATTGTCGACGACCTGTTGCAGGCGCAGGGCGTCAAGCGCGGGCAGATCCCGCTGGTGTCGATGGACGGCGGCAAGGAAACCTACGCCCGCATCGCCGATCCGAACTCGCTGCTGATCGCCTCGGTCGCCGTGCCGTTCGAGAAGATGGGCACCGAGGCCGTCGATGCGGTCGATGGCATCGTCGTGCAGAAGAAGCCCAAGTCCGCCTTCGTGACCGGCCCCTACCTGTTCGTGGACACGGTGCTGGTCGATCAGGGCAACGTGAAACAGTTCCTGAAGTAACGTGGCGGAAACCGGCGGGCCGGACCGCGCTCCGCTGCTGTCGCTGCGCGGTATCGGCAAGAACTACGGCGCGGTCGTCGCGGTCCGCGATGTCGATCTCGACGTTTATCCGGGCGAGGTGCTGGCGATCTGCGGCGACAACGGCGCGGGCAAGTCGTCGCTGATCAAGATCATGTCGGGCGCGCAGGCGCCGTCGGCCGGAACCATCCGGCTGCGTGGCGCCGAGACGCGGTTCCGCTCGCCGCACGACGCGCTGCTGCAAGGGGTCGCGACGATCTACCAGGATCTCGCGCTCGCGCCGCGCCTGTCGATCGCCGCCAACGTCTTCATGGGCGCGGAGCTCACGCGCCCGCTGGGCCTGAAATTCCTCCGCGTGCTCGACCGCGCGCGCATGGCGGACGAAGCGCGTGCCTATCTCCGCCGCCTGTCGGTCGAGATCGCCGACACGCGCCGCCCCGTCGCCGGGCTGTCGGGCGGGCAGCGGCAGGCGGTCGCGATCTCGCGCGCGCTGCGCTGGGATGCCGGCATCGTCATCATGGACGAGCCCACCGCCGCGCTCGGCGTGAAGGAAACCGCGCAGGTGCTGGACCTGATCCGCCGCCTGAAATCCGAAGGCCGCGTCGTTATCCTCATCAGCCACAACATGGCCGATGTCGCGGCACTCGCCACGCGCGTGGTGGTGATGCGCGCCGGCGCGAAGGTGATCGACCGGCCGGCCGAGGGCCTTACGCCCGACGATCTCGGGCACATGATCATCACCGGCCGGGACGTGGCGCAGTGATGGCGCAACAATCGGAATTCGCGCGCGGCTGGCCGGTGGTGCTCGCCGCCGCCGTCGGCGTCGGGCTCGGCATCACGGGCATTCCGATCTACGCCATCGGGCAGTTCGTCCGCCCGCTGGAGCAGGAATTCGGCTGGAGCCGCGCCGCCGTCGCGGGCGGGCTTTCGGTCGTCACCGCGTGCAGCGTGCTGATGGCGCCGCTGATCGGCGTGCTGGTGGAACGCTTCGGCGCGCGCCGCGTCACGCTCGTCTCCGTCCCCGGCCTCGCCGCAGGATTTGCGGGGCTCGCGCTCAACGGCGGGTCGCTCGGCGCCTGGTATCTCGGCTGGGCGGCGCTTGCCGTGCTCGGCGCGGGCACCTCGCCCATCGTCTGGACCTCGGCCGTCGCGTCGTGGTTCGAGCGCAACCGCGGCCTGGCGCTCGGCATCGCGCTCTGCGGCACCGGGCTCGTCGCCGTGTTCGCGCCCGGCCTGGTCGGCGGCATCGTCGCCGCGCGCGGCTGGCGCGCGGGGTTCGCAGCGCTCGCCGCCGTCCAGATCGTCGTCGCGCTGCCCGTCGTGCTCGCGCTGTTCCGCGTCCGTCCGCCCTCCGGCCCGTCCGGCGCCGAGGCCACGGCCCGCGCGCGCCCGGGCCTCACGATGCGGCAGGCGGCAGGATCGGCGCGGTTCTGGCGCCTGCTGCTGGCCTTCTTTCTGATGTCGATGGTCGTCGGCGGCATGATCGTGAACCTGCCCGCCATGCTCGCCGACCGCGGCATCGACCGGGCGGAGGCGGCGCGCGCCCTCGGCCTGCTCGGCATCGCCATCATCGCGGGCCGCCTGACCGTCGGGTTGCTGGTGGACCGCCTCCCCGCGCGCTTCGTCGCCGCCGCCTATGTCGTGCTGCCCGCCGCCACCTGCCTGCTGCTGGCGGGGCAGGGCGGAGCGGCGCCCGCGATCTTCCTGATGGGCCTCGCGACCGGGGCCGAGGTCGATCTGCTCGCCTATCTGGTCAGCCGCTATTTCGGCCTCGCGCACTACGCCCGCATCTACAGCTGGACGCTGGCCGCCTTCAGCGCGGGGGTCGGCATCGGCCCGCCGCTCGCCGCCTGGACGCACGACGCGACGGGCGGCTACCAGCCCGCTCTGCTCGCCTTCGCCGCGCTGGCGGCGCTCTCCGCCCTGCTGGTCGCAACCCTCGGCGCGCCGCCCGCCGAATTCGCTCCGCTACCCCAGGGCGGCGTGCGGCCAGGGCAGTAGCGCCGGTGGCGGCAGTACCGCGTCGGACGCGAAGCCGGTGGACGGATCGTCCGGCCCGGACAGGGCAGGGGAGGCCGCGCCGGGCAACGGAACCAGGTTCGCGAACGCCAGGGATGCCGATTGTGCCGGCTGATACGTGATGTCCGTGCGGCCATGCTGGTCGGAGGTGATGGCGAAGTTGGCGGTCGTGTAGCTGCCCAGGAAGGCCATCGTGCCGACCGTCCCGCCCTGCTGGTCGAACAGCGTCAGCGTGCCGGACTGGAACTGCACGGACGCCACCGAGAGCTTCGTCAGGTCGATCGTGTCGCCCGCGCCGAACCCGGCGATCTTTCCTCCGAGCAGCCCCGCCGTGCCCACCGCCAGCGTCCCGCCGCCGCCCGCGGCGAAGGTGACCGTGGGAAGCCGCAGCACGCCCTTCGCCGAGACCGTCGCGCCGCTCGCGATGGTCAGCCCACCAAGCCCGACGACCGGGCTCGCCAGGTTCAGCGTCCCCCCGCTCGCGACGATGACGCCGTTGTCGGCGATCGCCCCGCCAGCCCACCCGTAGCGTCAGGTTGGCTCCTGCAATAACATTTCAACCGGATCACCCAACGGGGGCAGGCCAGATACGCGCCCACACTCCCTCGGCCTGCCAGCGCCGCAGGTGGTAATAGACCGTCTGCCAGGGCGGGAAGTCATGCGGCAGCAGGCGCCACGCTTGGCCGCAGCGCAGCGCGTAGTGGATGGCGTCGAGAAGCTCGCGCGGGGCCGCGCGCCGCGGTCGCCCACCGGGCAAGGGATCGGGAACCAGATCGGCAATCGCCGCCCATTGGCGGTCCGTCAGGTCAGTCGAATTGGCTCGGCGACGGCGCTTCGGCATCGGATGTCGTCCTGCTGGGCGACATCCCATGAATCACGCTTCAAGCCGCGTCGGAATTCCCTTCTCAAACACGCTCTGAAACATCAACCATCGACGCCGTTTTACGAGGTTCGGCATATCGGGTGTTCTATGTTTCGTCCACTTATTACGACGCGCTGTCGAAGATGGCCTGCGTATCGGTCATCCAGACGAGATCAAGCTTCTTCACCGCCTCTAGAACCCGCCTCATCGCGGCGGCGCCGGTCGGTGTGCCCATCACGAAGGGATGGATACCGATGGCGACGACCGTCGCGTCGCGCTGGGCGTCGGCGCTCGCCTCGCGCACCAGTTCGGTGATGTAGTCGACCCACAGCTTCTCGAGTTCCACCGGCTCCATGTTGCGCGTCAAGTAGTGCCCCATGTCGACGGTGGTCGTCGGGTAGGGGATCTGCAGCAGCGGGCCGGTGGGCGTGCGCAGTCGGGTCAGGACATCGGAATCCATGCCGTCCAGGGTGTAGCGAACGCCTTCGGCCGCACTCGCCAGAAACGTGCCGGCATTGGGATAGACGCTCGGACTGGACCAGCCTGTCGGGCGCTGGCCGGTTTCCTTTTGGATCAGGTCCAACGTGCGGCGGATATAGGCCTGCTGGGCGGCGACGCCTTCGTTCAGCGGCAGCAGTTGCGTCGAGTTGTTCAGCCCATGGCCCAGGATGGGCGCGTCCGGGACGGCAGCTCGCAACTCCTTCCAGGCCTGCGGATTGCTGGACGGCATCAGCGCGTTGAGGGCCAGGCTGATCGGCACGCCCTCGTCGCGGAACAGCCGGCCGATGCGTGGCAGCCCCCATTCGATGGCATATTGCCGGAAGGCCTCGTTCACCACGTCGGGGCTGCGCCCTACCATGTCGTTGCGCAGGTTGGGGCCGTGGCCCACGCCCCAGACCTCCACATAGAGGACGAACGCTACTGCGACCTTCTTGCCGCCGGGCCACGCCTTTACATGCACGGTCTCGCGCGGCAGGCCGCTCATCCAGTCGCGCGTGTCTTGTGCTGCGGCTGGGAACGGATAGGCTGCTGCAAGCGCTGCCATTGCCGACGCACCGGCGAAGGCGCGGCGGCTGATTTTCGCGGGCGTGCGTCCTTCTTTCCCATCGGACATGGCGGACTTCCTCCAAACCAGCGGGGCGGCAGTGCTCCCCTCGTCATCCCGGCGCCGCCAGGGCCGGGACGACGAGAGCCGGCATTACGGCAGGTCGGCGAGCGAGGTCGGACCGTTGCCTGGCGTGATCAGCGTGGGCCACTGGTGCGAACCGAACGGCACCTTCGGCGGCAGATGCGTGGTCATGCCGCGCGCCCTTGTCTCCGCGACGATGCTGTCGCGTGCGTCGCCCCCCATCAACTCGTAGTCCATGAGGTAGGCGTTGCCAAAGAACGTCTCGCCCACGGTTCGGTCGGCGATGATGCGCGTCAGCGATTCCAGCATGTCCTGCGGCGTCGTGGTGAAGGACACCGTCTCGATCAGGATAAGCCGCGAGTTGATGTCGTCCGGTTCGAAGAACTGCGCCAGTACGCTGTAGAGAATGTTGTTCTGCCGGGCGACGTAGATGGTGTT
>JAFEFJ010000131.1 GCA_018240635.1 Pseudomonadota bacterium
TAGGTCGCCGCCAGGTCTTCCAACCCATCCCTCCCCACACCACCCACGCGGGGTGGAGCAGCCCGGTAGCTCGTCAGGCTCATAACCTGAAGGCCGCAGGTTCAAATCCTGCCCCCGCAACCACTTTCACCGAACTCAAGAACAAACCGCGATCCGAACCCGACGGCGCGCCCCGGCGCCCGCGGCCTCTCCGCGCTGCCCGGCCTTGATCGAAGCGCGAGCTCCGGCGTAGGCAGGTCGCGCGATGCAAGTGGGGCCGCCGATCCATGCACATCATTGACGCCGCGCGCAGCCTGGTTCCCGGCGTGGCGGAGGGCGAGGTCGTCCACTCGGACGAGGCGATCAGCTTCTGGATGGGTGTCGATCCCGCCACTGGCGAGGTGATCGACCGCCATCATCCCCTATGCGGCCGTAACATCGCGGGGAAAATCCTGCTGTTGCCGGGCGGCCGCGGCTCCTGCTCCGGCAGTTGCGGTCTCTTGGAGCTGATCGCCAGCGGCCACGCGCCGGCGGCGCTGATCTTCGCCCATGACGAGCCGATCCTCTCGCTCGGCGCGCTGGTGGCGCGCGAGATCCTGGGCCGCACCATCCCCGTGGCCAGCGTCGGAGCCGATTGGTTTGACCGGCTTGCCGCCTGCGGCCACATCGCCGTGACGGAGGAGGCGATCGTTGCCGGCGGCGCAGTGCTTCCCCTGCGCCCGCCCTCCCGCGGCACCCTCGCGCTGTCCGACGCGGATCGGGCGATGCTGGCGGGGGAGGAAGGCGAGGCGCGGCGGACGGCGATGCGGCTGGTGCTGGAGTTCGCCGAAATGACCGGCGCCACCGAGCTGATCGACGTCGCGCAGGCGCATATCGATTGCTGCTTCTACACGGGCCCCGCCGGGCTCGCCTTCGCTGAGCGGATGCTGGCGACGGGCGGCCGGGTGAAGGTGCCCACCACCACCAACGCCGCCTCCGTCGACCGCGCGCGGTGGCGGGCTGGGGGCATCACGCCGGCGTTCGGCGAGGCGTCGGAGCGGGTGGCGGCAGCCTATGTCGGCATGGGCGCGCGCGGCTGCTTCACCTGCGCGCCCTATCTGCTCGACAGCGCGCCGTCGCGCGGCGAGCAGATCGCCTGGGGCGAGTCGAACGCGGTCGCCTACGCGAACAGCGTGCTGGGCGCGCGGACGATGAAGTATCCCGATCTGCTGGATGTCTGCGCCGCGCTCACGGGCCGCGCGCCACGCATCGCGACCCATACCGCCGACGGGCGCCGCGCCACGCTGCATGTCGAGGTCCCCGTCCTCGACGGCCACGACGACTCGCTGTTTCCCCTGCTCGGCTATCGTGTCGGGCTGATCGCCGGGTACGACATCCCGGCGATCACCGGCCTGGAACGCGCACGCCCGACCGCCGACGATCTGAAGGCGTTCAGCGCCGCCTTCGCCACCACCGCGGGCGCGCCGATGTTCCACATCGTCGGCGTGACGCCGGAAGCGGCCACGCTGTCCGAAGCGGCGGGCCTGGATGCGGGCGGTGCGATCACGCGGCGCGCCAGCGTCTCGCGCGCAGACCTGCGCCGGAGCTGGGGAGAACTGAACTCCGCCGAAGATCCACGCGTGGGCCTGGTTTCCCTCGGCAATCCGCATTTCTCGCTGACCGAGCTTGAACGGACCGCGGCGCTGTGCCGCGGGCGGCGGCGATCGGACGAGGCGCGCCTGGTGATCACCTGCGGACGCGACGTGTTCACGGAGGCGCGGGCCAGGGGGCTGACCGGCGAACTCGAGGCATTCGGCGCGGAGTTCCTGAACGACACCTGCTGGTGCATGGTCGACCGCGCGCAGATGGCCGCGACGGCGGGCGCGGTGATGACCAACTCCGCAAAGTTTGCCCATTACGGCCCCGGGATTTCGGACAAGCCGTTCCACTTCGGGAGCCTCGCCGCCTGCGTCGCGGCGGCGTGCAGCGGTACCAACCGCGACGAACCGCCGATCTATCTCGGCGAGTGATAACCGCGGCGGCTTGGCCGACCCGGATTCGACCCCGCCCGACCCGGTTGCTTTCGATACGATCGCGCTGGGAGCCCCCGGCCTCCATGGGCGAGCGCGCTGCCGGCGCGGAGGCCCGCCTATGGTCCTTTCGGGCGGCGCGTGCTGGACTGTGGGAGACAAGCAAGGGGGAAACACGATGTCCGACGCGAAGGCGAAGCTGCGCGAGATGCTGGCCCGCCGCGGCATGGTCGCCGCACCCGGCTCATACGACGCGATCAGCGCGCGGGCCATCGCCCATGCCGGGTTCGAGGCGGTGTACATGACCGGCGCGGGCACCGCCGCCTCGCTCGGCTTTCCCGATTTCGGGCTGGTGACGATGACCGAGATGGTGGCCAACGCGCAGCGCATCGCGCGCAGCGTCGATGTGCCGGTGATCGCGGACGCCGATACCGGCTACGGCAACGAGCTGAACGTCTGGCGCACGGTGCAGGAATACGAGCGCGCGGGCGTCGCCGGCATCCATATCGAGGATCAGGAATTCCCCAAGAAATGCGGCCACCTGGACAACAAGCAGGTGATCCCGCGCGAGGACTACATCGCCAAGATCCGCGCTGCCGCCGATGCCAAGACCAGCAAGGATTTCCTGCTGATCGCGCGTACGGACTCGCGCGCGATGATGGGGCTCGATGAAGCGGTGGCGCGCGCCAACGCGGCGCTGGAAGCGGGTGCCGACATGGCCTTTGTGGAGGCGCCGCAGACGCTGGACGAGATCGCCGCCGTGCCCAGGCTGGTGCGTGGCCCCTGCCTGCTGAACATGGTGTGGGGCGGCAAGACCCCACTGGTGTCGCTGCCGGATGCCGAGGCGATGGGCTACAAGCTTTCGATCCTCCCCGGCCTGCTGCTGAAGGAAGCGATCGGCGCGTTCGATGACATCCTCACGCGGCTGAAGGCCGAGCACCGCCATCCCGCGCCGCAGGCGGACATGAAGGTGGCGGAGATCTTCCGCCGCTTCGGCGCCGACGAATGGGACGAGCGGCGCACCAAGTTCCGCGATCCCGCCGAAGCGAAGCCGCGCGCCGCGGCGGAGTAAGCCGCGATGCCCGCCACGCTGTTCGACAAGATCTGGGCGAAGCACGCGATCCTCACCCGCCCAGACGGCGCGACGCTGCTGCATGTGGGCCGCCACCTCGTGCATGACGGCTCATCGCAGGCGTTCCGCACGCTGGCCGACCAGGGGCTGACGGTGCGCCGTCCCGACCGCACCTTCGCCACCGCCGATCACTACGTCGCCACCACCGCGCAGGGCGGCGCGCGCAGCCTCGATGACATCGCGGTGCCGGAGCGGCGGCATCTGGTGGAGGCGCTCGCCGCCAACACGGCGAAGGCGGGCATCGCGCATTTCGGCCTGAACGATCTGCGCCAGGGCATCGTGCATATCGTGGGGCCGGAACAGGGTATCACGCAGCCCGGCCTGCTCATGGTCTGCGGCGACAGCCATACCGCGACGCACGGCGCGCTGGGCGCGCTCGCCTTCGGCATCGGCTCCTCGGAAGTCGCGCATGTGCTGGCGACGCAGACGCTATGGCAATCCAAGCCGCGCAGCATGCGGATCAGCGTGGACGGGCGGCTCGCCGAAGGCGTGACGGCGAAGGATGTGATCCTGGCGATCATCGCGCAGATCGGTGCGGCGGGAGGCACCGGGCACGTGATCGAATACGCGGGCAGCGCCATCCGCTCGTTGTCCGCCGAAGGGCGGATGACGGTCTGCAACATGTCGATCGAGGCAGGCGCGCGGGCCGGCATGGTCGCGCCGGATGAAACCACCTTCGCCTACCTCTCGGGCCGTCCCTACGCGCCCAAGGGCGCGCTGTGGGACAAGGCGGTGGCGGCGTGGAAGGAACTGCCGACGGACCCGGACGCGGTGTTCGACACCGAAGTTTCCGTCGATGCGACGGCCATCGTGCCGATGGTGACCTGGGGCACCAGCCCCGAGGACGCGGTGCCCATCACCGGCCGCGTGCCTGATCCCGACCGCGCGCCCGCCGAGCGGCGCGAGGCGATGCGCCGCAAGCTCGACTACATGGGCCTGACGCCGGGCGAGGCGCTGGACGGCGTGAAGGTGGATCGCGTGTTCATCGGCTCCTGCACCAACGGGCGGATCGAGGACCTGCGCGCCGCCGCGGCGGTCGCGCGCGGACGCAAGGCGACGATCCCGGCGATGGTGGTGCCGGGCTCGGGCCTGGTGCGCGCGCAGGCGGAAGCCGAAGGTTTGGACAGGGTTTTCCGCGACGCGGGATTCGAGTGGCGCTACGCCGGCTGCTCGATGTGCGTGGGGATGAACGGCGACACGGTGGCGCCGGGTCAGCGAAGCGCATCGACGTCGAACCGCAACTTCGTCGGCCGGCAGGGGCCGGGGGCGCGGACGCATCTGGTGAGCCCCGCGATGGCGGCGGCGGCGGCGGTGACGGGGCGTTTCACCGATGTGCGCCGCCTGACGGGAGGTTGAGGCGATGAAACCGTTCCGCTCGCTGGATGCCGTGGCGGCGCCGATGGGCACGCCCAACATCGACACCGACCAGATCATCCCCGCGCGCTATCTGTGGCGGTCCAAGGCGGACGGCTACGGGATGCACCTGTTCCAGGACCTGCGCTTCGCCGCCGACGGCACGCCGCGCGAGGAATTCGTGCTGAACCAGCCGGCCTACGCCAATGCGGGCATCATCGTGGCGGGCCGCAATTTCGGCTGCGGCTCCTCGCGCGAGGCGGCGGTGTGGGCGCTGTCGGACTACGGCGTGCGCTGCGTGATCGCGCCCAGTTTCGGCGACATCTTCTACAACAACAGCTTCAAGAACGGGCTGCTGCCGATCGTGCTGCCGCCCGAGCGCGTGGCGGCGCTGCTGGCGGCGCTGGACCGCAAGCAGGATGTGCGGATCGAGATCGACCTGCAGGCGCAGACCGTGACCGGGCCAGGCGGCACGGTCGATCACTTCGAGGTGGACCCGTTCCGCAAGCAACTGCTGCTGGAGGGGATGGACGATATCGCCTTCACGCTGCGCCACACCGAGCAGATGGCCGCGTTCGAGACGGAATACGACAGGGCCGCGCCATGGCTGGCGGTGCCGGGGTGACCGGACGGGCGGTTACGTACGCAACCGCCCGCCGTGGTGCAACTGTCGGTCCAGCGCGAGCAGCGCGCCATTCGCCGCCACTGCGAACACCACGACGATCAGCGTCACCGACGTCGTCATCGGCACGTTGTTCGAATTGATGCCGTTGATGATGAGGAACCCCAGCCCGCGCTGCGAGGCGAACATCTCGCCGATAATGACGCCGAGCAGCGTGAGCGCGAAGCCGACGCGCAGGCCGCTGACGATTTCCGGCACCAGCGCGGGCAGCACGATGTGGCGCGCGACGTCCCGCGGCGGCATCCGCATCGTGCGGGCGGTGCGCAAGTAAACCGAGGGCAGCGTCTTCACCGCCGTCAGCGTGAACAGCAGCACCGGCACCGTGCCGTGGATCACGCCGAACGCAACCTTCGCCGAAAGTCCGAGGCCGAAGATCAGCAACATCACCGGGTACAGGGTGACCTTCGGGATCGTGTAGAAGGCGGCGATCAGCGGCTCGGCCACGTCACCGGCGAAGCGCCGCAGCCCCAGCACCACGCCGAGCGCGACGCCAAGCACCGCCGAGATCGCGAGCGCCATCGCGAAGGCCAGCATCGTCGCGCCGACATGCGGCCAGATGAAATTCCCTGCCAGCAGGCCCCACGCATAGGCAAAGGTGGCGAGCGGCGCGGTGATCGCGGTGCTGCCCGCGTAGGCGAACACGCCCTGCCAGACCAGAAGCACGCCCAGGATCACCAGCAGCGTGTCGGCGCGGTGCAGCCGGGTCATGCACCGGCCTCCATCAAGCGCGCGTCCGCCGGCGCAGCAGCCGCGTCTCCCACACATACAGAGCGCCGTTCAGCACCACCGCCATCATCAGCACGAACAGCAGCAGCCCGTACATGCGCGTCGCCTCGAAGCTCTCGTAGGCGTAGCCGATGGCATAGCCGAGCCCGCCTCCGGACAGGATGAACTCGCCGGCGATCACGCCGATGAAGGCATAGGCGAAGGCCAGGCGGATGCCGTTGAACAGCGCCGGCATCGCGGCGGGCAGCACGACATGCAGCACCGTCTCCGCGCGGCCCAGGCGGTGGACGCGCGCGCATTTGCGCAACACCGGCGGCACGCGGTCCAGGCCCAGCAGCGTCGCGATCACCATGGCGGGGGCTGCGAACAGCAGGCCGATGGCGATCAGCGGCAGCACGTTCAAGCCGAACAGCGCGACCAGCAGGGGATAGAAGATGAAGCCCGGCACGGCGTAGTAGGCGGCCAGCAGCGGATCGACGGCGCGGCGCAGGCGTGGTGCAGCGTGCAGCGCCGCGCCCGCCACGAAGCCCAGCGCGACCGCGCCCGCGAACGCGATGGCGATGGTGGTGAAGGTGCGGACGATGTCGCCCGTGATTTCCCCCGACGCGAGCAGCGCCGTCATCTCGGCCACCATCGCGGTGGGCGGGATCATCACCAGCTTGCCGATGATGCCCGCGCGGCACAGCGCCTCCAGTGCCAGGAAGCCAGCCAGGAGCAGCCCGATGCGCGTCGCAGCGACTGCGTGCGCCCGCGTCATGCTCCGCTCCTCATGGCGCCTCGCGCCCCAGCGCCTTCAGCGATTCGCCGCGCAGGCAGGACCACAGCCGCGCGGTGATTGCGCCGAACGCGGCTTCGCTGACGATGCGGCTGTCGCGTTCGCGCGGCCAGCCGGTCTCCACCGTGTCGATGAAGCGGCCCGGGCGCGCCGACATCACGCCGACGCGGTCGGACAGCATCGCCGCCTCATCGAGCGCGTGGGTGATCAGCAGCACCGTGGCGTCCGTCTCGCGCCACAGCCGCAGCAACTCGTCGCCCATCAGCAGCCGTGTCTGCTGATCGAGCGCGCCGAACGGCTCGTCGAGCAGGATCAGGCGCGGGCGCAGCACCAGCGTTCGGGCGATGCAGACGCGCTGGCGCATGCCCCCCGAAAGCTGTGCAGGATAGGCGTGGGCGAAATCCTTCAGCCCCATGAAGTCGAGCGCGTAGGCGACGCGGCGCGCGATCTCGGCCGCGTCGGCGCCGGCGCGGCGCAGGCCGAAGGCGACGTTGTCGGCCACCGTCAGCCAGGGGAAGCTCGCGTCCTCCTGGAACACCACGCCGATGCCGTCCGGCACCTGCCCGCGCAGCGGCGCGCCTTCGAAGCTGGCGCTGCCCTCGGTGGGCGCGCTCAGGCCCGCCAGCACGTCGAGCAGCGTCGATTTGCCGCAGCCCGAAGGGCCGACGACCGAGAAGAACTCGCCCCGCCGCAGCGCGAGATCGAGCGGCCCGAGCGCGTGCACCGGCGGGTTGCCCGGATAGCGCCGCACCACGCCCGACAGCGTGGCGTGGGCGGCGCCCTGTCCGGCGTCGGGCACAGATCCTTCGGGCACGGTCCCTAGTTCGAGGCCGCCTTCATGCCGGCGGGCAGGAAGGACGTGTCCACGATCTTGCTCCAGTCCACCGGGCCGTTCTGCTTGCCGACGATCTGCAGGCCTTCGACCATGCGGTTCATGCCGTCGTAGTCCATCCGCCCGTCGGACCAGTAGTGCAGCGCGACGAAGTTGTGGAAAACGCGACGGTACAGCGCGGGATCGCCATGATAGGCGGCGGCGACGATGTCCGCGGCCTCGTCGGTGTGCTCGTTGATGAAGGCGACTCCCTCGGCGCGGCCGGCGAGCAGGGCGCGCAGCTTCGCGGGATCGGACTTCGCATAATCATCGGTGGTGATGGTGACGGTCTGCATCATGTTGGGCGGCAGCACGTCCTTCACCCAGAACACCGGCTGCACCTTGGACTGGTTTTCCGACCAGGTGGGCTCGCCGGTCATGCCGGCATCCAGAGCGCCGTTCACGACGGCCGAGAGATTGGCGCCGATGCCGCCGGCGGCGACCAGCTGCACGTCGGACGGCGTCATGCCGCTGGCCTTCAGCGCCATCAGGATCAGCATGTTGGTGACCGAGCCGGGCGCGGTGAAGCCGACCTTCTTGCCTTTCAGGTCCTTCACGGAATGGTACGGCGCGCCGGGCTTGGCGATCCACAGGATGTCCGCGACCGAATCGACGCCGGAACCGATGATCTTGATCGGCTGGCCGTGGTTGATCGCCTCCACCGCGGCGGCGAGCGCGACCTCGCCGAAGGGCAGGTCGCCGGCGAGCGTGTTGCGGACCGACGTGCCGCCGCCGGTCGAGGTCAGCACGCCCGTCACATCGACGCCGTGCGCCTTGAAGAAGCCCTTGGCCATGGCGACCGCGTAGGGCGCGCCGTAGAAGGCGGCGCCCCAATGCGTGACGGTGATGGTGTCCGCGCGCGCCGGCGCGGCGGCGGCGGCGAGCGCCAGGATCGGCCCGAGTGCGAAAGCCGCAAGCCGGCTGCGCCATCCGTTCAGCATCGTTGCCTCCCCCATCTATGTCCTTGCCGGCGTTATTGCCCGTAGCATGGCGGCTAGCCGCGTGTGAGGCAACTTGCGTGCTCGCCCGCCCCGGCCGGCCGATCCGCGCGTATCAAGGAAGCCGCATTACGCCGACCGTCGGCCTCGCCCAGCCCTACTTCCCGCGCGCGACGTTTCGCCTCTTCGTGAAAAGAGCCGCGCGTCAGCTCTGAGTGCGGAAACGCAATTTCTCCAGACGTTTTGTCTGCCCGGCCGGGAGGTGCCATGCTGGCCGCACAGCAAGACGCCGCCCGAGGAGACGACTGTGGAGACTGCCGTCGACCTGCGCGATGCCGTCGCGGACGGGACCGGCGCCGATCAGCCGCTGGCGGGCGTCACCGTGATCGACCTCTCGCATGTCTATAACGGCCCCTACGCCGCGCTGCTGATGGCGCTGGCGGGCGCCAGAGTGATCAAGGTCGAGCCGCATGGCGGCGAACATCTGAGAAGCCGCGGCGACATGGGCGGCGCCGACCTGCCCTTCGCGATGCTGAACTCCAACAAGCTGGCGGTGACGCTGAACCTGAAGCATGCGAAGGGACGCGCGCTGCTGCTGGAAATGGCGGCGCGCGCCGATGTGCTGATCGAGAACTTCGCGCCCGGCGTCACCGACCGGCTGGGCATCGGCGCCGCGGCGCTGCAAGCCGTCAATCCGCGGCTGATCTACGGATCGAGTTCCGGCTACGGCAAGACCGGACCCTATCGCGACTATCCCGCGATGGACCTGGTGATGCAGGCGATGTCCGGCGTCATTGCAGTGACCGGCTATCCCGATCAGCCGCCGGTGAAATCCGGACCCGCGCTTTGCGATTTCAGCGCGGGCATCCACCTTTACGGCGCAGTGATGACGGCGCTGTTCCGCCGGGAGCGCACCGGCAAGGGCAGCGTCGTGGAAGTGTCGATGCAGGACGCGATCTATTCCTCGCTCGCGTCGAATCTGGGGATGCTGCATGCGCGCCACGGAAAGGTGCCGCCGCGCACCGGCAACCGGCATGGAGGGCTCGGCATCTCGCCCTACAACGTCTATGCGGCGAGCAACGGCTACGTGGTGCTCAATGCGCCGGGCGATCAGCACTTCCGCGCCATTCTGGACGTGATCGGACGCCCCGATCTGAAGGACGATCCGCGCTTCCTGACCCGCGCCACCCGCGTCGCGCACATGCTGGAGGTGGACGCACTGATGGAGGGCTGGACATCCCAGCACACGAAGGAGGAGATCGCCCAGCGGATGCTGGCTGCGGCCGTTCCCTGCGCGCCGGTGCGGGAGTTGCCCGAAGTGGTGCAGGACCGCAACATGCACGCGCGCGGCAGCTTGCAATGGGTGGATCATCCCGATCTTGGGCGCGTCGTGCTGCCGCACACGCCGCTGATCTTTGAGGACGTGGAACGCTTGCCCATCGATCCGAGCCACCGCCTGGGCGCGGACAACGCGCGCGTGTTCGGCAACTGGCTCGGCCATTCCGACGACGAGTTGCGGCTGCTCGAAGCCGAAGGCGTCATTTGAATGACCGGTCATGAGGCCGGCGCGGGCGGGCGGCACGGCGTCGAAATTCTAGACCCCGCGGCAGCCCTATACCGGGCAGCCTGACCGATGCAGGACATCCGCACATGAAGTTCGAGCTGACACCCGAGCAGCGCGACATCGTCGCCATGATCCGCTCGCTGGCGCAGGACAAGTTCAAGGCCCGCGCGCGCACCTATATGGACGGCACCTTTCCGTGGGAGAACATCCGCGATCTGGCGCAGGTCGGAATCCTCGGCATGGCGGTGCCCGAGGAATATGGCGGCATGGGCCTGCCGGTGCTGGACACGGCGCTCGTGCTGGAGGAGATCGCGAAGGTCTGTTACGTGACCGCGATGGCCGTGCTGGGCGAGGTCGGCGTGCAGACCAAGATCATCGCGGCCTACGCGCCCGAGAGCATCAAGCGCCGCATCCTGCCGGCCGTGTGCTCCGGCGACATGATCCTCGCCGTCTGCATGACCGAGCCGCATGCCGGAACCGACGTTGCGAACTACCGCACCAACGTGGACGTGCGCGGCGATCGGCTGGTGCTGAGGGGTACCAAGACGCTGATCAGCCGCGTGGACGAGGCGGGCACCTTCGTCGTGTTCACCCGCATCAATAAGCAACCTGGGCGGGAGGGGATCGGCTGCATTCTGATCGAAAAGGGCACGCCGGGCTTCGAGGTGACGGCGCGCTACCACACGATGGGCGGCGAGAATCTTGCCGAAATCAGCTTCGATGACTGCGAATTGCCGCTGGAGAACCTGATCCTCGAGAA
>JAFEFJ010000132.1 GCA_018240635.1 Pseudomonadota bacterium
CACCCAGGTGATGAAGACCGACGCGCTGAAGCAGGCACTGACCGAGGGCAAGTACGACATCGCCATCGGCGGCGCCCGGCGCGACGAGGAACGGTCCCGCGCGAAGGAGCGCATCTTCTCGATCCGCGGCCCGGGCCATACCTGGGACCCGAAGCGGCAGCGGCCGGAGCTTTGGCACCTGTACAACGGCAACCTGGCACCCGGCGAGACGGCGCGGGTGTTCCCGCTGTCGAACTGGACCGAACTCGATGTTTGGACCTACATCGCCTACGAAAAGATCGACGTGGTTCCGCTGTATTTCGCGGCGATGCGCCCGACCGTGGTGCGCGACGGCGTGCTGATCGTGGTCGATGACGAACGGATGGTCTTCAAGGAAGGCGAGAAGCCGGTGGAGCGCATGGTGCGCTTCCGCTCGCTCGGCTGCTACCCGCTCAGCGCGGCCGTGCCGTCCGAGGCCGCGACGATGCAGGACATCCTCGACGAGATGAGGACCACCCGCATCTCCGAGCGCGCCGGCCGGCTGATCGACCAGGACACCGACTCCTCGATGGAAAAGAAGAAGCGCGAGGGTTATTTCTGATGCCCGATTCCCTTCTGCGCGTGCTGACCTGCGGCAGCGTCGACGACGGCAAGTCCACCCTGATCGGCCGCCTGCTGTTCGAGTGCGGCACCATCCCCGACGACGTGATGGCGGCGCTGGAGCGCGACAGCAAGCGCTTCGGCACCACGGGCGACAACATCGACTACGCGCTGCTGGTCGATGGCCTCGCCGCCGAGCGCGAGCAGGGCGTGACCATCGACGTCGCCTACCGCTTCTTCGAGACCGAGCGGCGGCGCTTCATCCTGGCGGACACGCCGGGCCACCATCAGTACACCCGCAACATGGTGACCGGCGCATCGACCGCCGATGTCGCGATCCTGCTGGTGGACGCGCGCAAGGGCCTGCTGGTGCAGACGCGCCGGCACGCCGCCATCGCATCGCTGCTGGGCATCAAGCAGGTGGTGCTGGCGGTGAACAAGATGGACCTGGTGGGCTACGACCAGGCGGTGTTCGACCGCATCGTGACCGACTTCGACGCGCTGCGCGAACGCCTTGGTCCGTTGAGCGTGACCGCGATCCCGATGGTGGCGCGCGACGGCGACAACGTGACCAAGCACAGCAAGCACATGCCCTGGTACAAGGGCACGACGCTGCTCGAGGCGCTGGAGAACGCCGAGCCCGACGACGCGGCGGTGGACCATGCGTTCCGGCTGCCGGTGCAGTACGTCAACCGTCCCGACCACACGTTCCGTGGCTATTGCGGCACGGTCGCTTCGGGCGTGGTGCGGCCGGGCGACGAGATCTCCAACGCGACGACCGGGATCGGTGCGCTGGTTTCCCGCATCGTCACGATGGACGGCGACCTGAAGGAAGCGCGGGCCGGGCAGGCGGTGACGCTGGTGCTGGACCGCGAGATCGACGCCTCCCGCGGCGACGTGATCTCCTCCGGGCCGACGCCCAGGAAGGCGGACCAGATCGACACCTGGGTGGTGTGGATGGACGAGACGCCGCTGTTCCGCGGCCGTGCCTATCAGCTCATGCTGGGCACGCGCCTCGTGATCGCGACGATCACCGACATCACCATGCGGCTCGACATGGACACGCTGGACGAGATCCCGGTGCGGGAGCTGCACATGAACGAGATCGGCCGCGTGTCGATCTCGCTCGCGCAGCCGATGGCCTGCGAGCCGTACCAGCAAAGCCGCGACCTGGGCGGCTTCATCCTGGTGGACCGTCTGACCCGCGGCACCGTGGGCGCCGGCATGATCACCGCGCTGAAGGGCGGGCATGCCGACATCCACTGGCACAAGCTGGACGTGGACAAGAAGGCGCGGTCGGAGCTGAACCATCAGCGCCCGGCGGTGCTGTGGTTCACGGGCCTTTCGGGCGCCGGCAAGTCCACCATCGCGAACCTGGTGGAGAAGCGCCTGCACGCGCAGGGCCGCCACACGATGATCCTGGATGGCGACAACGTCCGCCACGGCCTCAATCGCGACCTCGGCTTCTCCGAGGCCGACCGCGTGGAGAACATCCGCCGCGTGGCGGAGGTGGCGAAGCTTTTCGTCGATGCGGGCCTGATCGTGCTGGTCTCGTTCATCTCCCCCTACCGCGCGGAGCGCATGCTGGCGCGCGAGGCCGTGGAGGAAGGCGAGTTCATCGAGATCTTCGTTGACACCCCGGTGGAGGAATGCCGCCGGCGCGACCCGAAGGGCCTCTATCAGAAGGCAGACGCCGGGCAGCTGCGCAACTTCACCGGCGTCGATGCGCCATACGAAGCGCCGCTGGAGCCGGAGATCCACCTGCACACCATGTCCGGCACGCCCGAGGCGCTGGCCGAGGACGTGTTCCGGGCGCTGCGCGAGCGCGGCGTCATCGACTGAGGCGCGCCGAAGCCCGGCCTCGGGGATAGCCGCGGGGCCGGGCGGTCAGCCCGCCCGCTCGTGCGCGGGTCCGTGGCGGGTGAGGTTCATCGCGGTGTCGATCAGCGCGAGGTGCGAGAAGGCCTGGGGGAAGTTGCCGACCTGGCGGCGGGCGGCGGGGTCGTATTCCTCGGCGAGCAGGCCGACATCGTTGCAGAGCGACAGCAGGCGCTCGAACAGTTCGCGCGCCTCGCGGTGCCGTCCGAGCAGCACGAGCGCGTCGGCATACCAGAAGCTGCAGGCGAGGAAGATGCCCTCGCCGGGCGGCAGCCCGTCCACGCCTTCCTGCGTGCGGTAGCGCTGGATCAGGCCGTCCTGCATCAGTTCACGGCCGATCGCCTCCACCGTGCCCGCGACGCGCGGGTCCTCGGGCGGCAGGAAGCCCACCAGCGGGATGAGCAGGCAGCTCGCATCGAGCGCCGTGTCGCCGTAGCTCTGCACGAAGCTGTTCTTCTCCGCGTCGAACCCGTTGGCGCAGACCGAGGCGTGGATCTCGTCGCGCAGCCGCCGCCACGCAGAAAGCGGGCCGTGCAGGCCGAATTCCTCGGCGGTGCGGATCGCGCGGTCCACCGCGACCCAGGCCATCACTTTCGAGAAGGTGAAGTGCCGCCGCCCCCCGCGCACTTCCCAGATGCCCTCGTCGGGACCGCGCCAGATGCGTTCCAGATGCAGGATGAGCTGGCGCTGCAGTCCCCAGGCGTCCTGCGCCGATACGAGGCCGGCATGCGCCGCCTGGTAGATCGCGTCCATCAGCTCGCCGTAGACATCGAGCTGCAACTGCTCGGCGGCGGCGTTGCCGACGCGCACCGGCGCGGCGCCCTGGTAGCCGGGCAGGTTGCCGACGGTCCATTCCACGAGGCGGCGCTCTCCGGCGAGGCCGTACATGGTCTGAATCTGCGCGGGGCTGCCCGCGACCGCGCGGCGGAGCCAGGCACCCCAGGCGCGGGCTTCGTCGCGATAGCCCGCCTTCAGCATCGCGAGCAGCGTGAAAGTGGCGTCGCGCAGCCAGCAGAACCGGTAGTCCCAGTTGCGCTCGCCGCCGAGTTGCTCGGGCAGCGAGGTGGTGGGGGCAGCCACCACGCCGCCGGTCGGGGCGTAGGTGAGCGCCTTCAGCGTGCGCAGCGATTGCAGCACGGCGTTTCGCCACGGCCCCTGATAGGCGCAGCGTCCGCTCCATTCGGTCCAGAAGGCGCGCGTGCGTTCCAGCGCCTCCCCGGCATCGACCGGCGGGGGCGGCGGAAGCTGCGAGGCGCCGTGCGTGAGCACGAAGGCGGCGCGCTCCCCCGCCGCGACGGTGAAGTCGGCGACGGTGGTGAAGCCCTGGCCGCGCAACGGGACGGCGCAGCGCAGCACCGTCATATCCGGGCCCGCGACCGCCTGCATGCCGCCGCCTTCGGGCAGGCGCGTCACCCAGGGAATCGCCGCGCCGTAATCGAAGCGCAGCGCAAGGTCGAGCCGCATGTCCACCGCGCCGGAGCGGCCTTCGACGATGCGCACGACGCTTGCCGGCAGGCGGGCGCCGTCGCCGTCGTAATCCATGAAGTCGATCAGGGCGACGCTGCCCTGCGCCGTTTCGAACACCGTCTCCAGGATCAGCGTGCCGGGCAGGTAGCGGCGGGACGCCGAGGCCTCGGCGGCTGGGGCGATGCGCCAGCGGCCGTGCTCGGCGCGGCCCAGCAGTGCGGCGAAGCAGGCGGGGCTGTCGAAGCGCGGCCAGCACAGCCAGTCGATTGATCCGGTGCGGCTGACCAGGGCGGCGCTGCGGCAATCGCCGATCAGCGCATAGTCCTCAATGGCTGGGGCGAAGCCTGCGGGATCGATGGGCATGCCGTGTTTATGCAGCGTCGGGCGCGCCGCCGCCAACCGCGCACGGCAGCGATGCGGCGCGGGGCCGCGCAAAAGTTCGGCAAAACTTGACTTTGCGGTGATTCGTCCGGATACCGCGCGGGTTGACGTGCGCGCGTGCGGCTCATGCGCCGGCGCAGGACGCCATCGACTCAGCGCCGCAGGCCCCCGACACGCGTGCCGGACCTCCGTGCCCGAGCATTCCGCCTGACCATGTGACCGAGACCTTCATTTGACCGAGACGACGACCGCCCACGCGGAAACGGAACCCTACGCGCAGCCGGACGAAGGTGCGCCCGCCGCCGATCCTGCGCCCGCGCACGATGCGCCCGCGCTCGACGCGCCAGCCGCCGAGGCGCAGGCGCCGGACGAGGGCGCCGGGGGAGGCGCGGAAACCGCATCCCACGAGGCGCCGCCGCCCGCCGAGGAGCCGGAGCGCACTACCTTCGCCGATCTCGGCCTGTCGGAGGAGGTGCTGCGCGCCATCGCCGAGATGGGCTACCGGCACCCGACGCCGATCCAGGAGCAGGCAATCCCCATCGTACTGATGGGCCGCGACGTGCTGGGCGCGGCGCAGACCGGCACCGGCAAGACCGCGAGCTTCACGCTGCCGATGCTGGACATCCTGTCCGGCTCGCGCGCGCGGGCGCGGATGCCGCGCAGCCTGATCCTGGAGCCGACGCGCGAGCTTGCGCTGCAGGTGGCCGAGAACTTCGTCAACTACGGCAAGCATCTGAAGCTGACGCACGCGCTGATCATCGGCGGCGAGAGCATGGCGGACCAGAAAGAGGTCCTGATGCGCGGCGTCGATGTGCTGATCGCCACGCCCGGCCGGCTGATCGACATGTTCGAGCGCGGCAGCATCCTGCTGACCGACACGCGCATCCTGGTGATCGACGAAGCCGACCGGATGCTGGACATGGGCTTCATCCCGGACGTGGAGCGCATCGTCTCGCTGCTGCCGCGCAACCGGCAGACGCTGTTCTTCAGCGCGACGATGGCGCCCGAGATCAAGCGGCTGGCCGACGCGTTCCTGCAGAACCCGAAGGAGATCACGGTCTCGCGTCCCGCGTCGGTCGCGACCACGATCACCGAGGGCCTCGCGCTGGTCGCCGAGCACGACAAGCGCGAGGCGCTTCGACGGCTGATCCGCACGAAGAACGTGCAGAACGCCCTGATCTTCTGCAATCGCAAGATCGAGGTGAACACGCTCCACAAATCGCTGCTGCGCCACAAATTCAATGTCGGCGCGCTGCACGGCGACATGGCGCAGACCGTCCGCTTCCAGACGCTGGAGAAGTTCAAGGCGGGCGAGTTGCAGCTGCTGGTGTGCAGCGATGTGGCGGCGCGCGGCATCGACATCGGCGGGCTGTCGCACGTGTTCAATTTCGACGTGCCGCACCATGCGGAGGACTATGTCCACCGCATCGGCCGCACCGGGCGGGCAGGGCTGGAGGGACAGGCGTTCACGATCGCCGGGCCCGGCGACCGCTACAACGTCGAGCAGATCGAGAAGCTGATCGGCCACGCGATCCCGCCCGTGGTGGTGGAGGGGCTCGATCCCGTCGATTGGGAGGAAGACACCGGCCGCAAGCGCGGCCGCGGCGGGCGGGCGCCCGCGCGGTCTGGCGGCAAGCCCGCGGCGCGGAGCGCGGCCCCCAAAGAGGCCCCCCCCAAGGCGGCTCCGAGGGCGGCCCCGAGGTCCGCATCCAAGGCTGCGGCGAAGGCCGAGGCCGCGCCTGAGGCCGCAATGGGGCCCGAGATCGCCGAACCGGTTGCCGCGCCCGCCGCGCCGCTGCCCGCGCCCGCGATGCGCGAGCGTGACAGGGGCGGCGACCGTGGCCGCGCCCGCGACAGGGATCGCGACCGCGAGCGTGACAGGGATCGCGACCGCCCGCACCGGCGGGGCGAGCGCGAGCCCGCCGATGCGCCGGTGCTGGGCTTCGGCGCGGATATTCCCGCGTTCATGCTGATCCGCCGCCCGCAGCAGGCGGCCGCGCCCGCCGAGCCGCCGGCGGTTCCGCAAGCAGAGGAGAGCGTCTGATGAACGTCGTCGCGCCGTTCGCGAAGAAGTCCAATTTCACGCCCTTCAAGTGGGACGACGCGCTGCGACTCGATAGCCAGCTTTCCGAGGACGAGCGCGCGATCCGCGACGCCGCGCACGCCTACTGCCAGGAAAAGCTGATGCCGCGCGTGCTGGAGGCGAACCGGCACGAGAAGTTCCATCGCGAGATCATGAACGAGATGGGCGAGATGGGCTTCCTGGGTGCGACCCTGGAAGGCTACGGCTGCGCCGGCGTGAACTACGTCTCCTACGGGCTGATCGCGCGCGAGGTGGAGCGCGTGGACAGCGGCTACCGCAGTGCGTTTTCCGTGCAGTCCTCGCTGGTGATGTATCCGATCCATGCCTTCGGATCGGACGCGCAGAAGGAGAAGTATCTTCCGAAACTGCGCAGCGGCGAGTTCGTCGGCTGCTTCGGCCTGACCGAGCCCGATGCGGGCTCCGATCCCGCGTCGATGCGCACGCGCGCGAAATCCGTCGATGGCGGCTTCGTGCTGAACGGATCGAAGACCTGGATCACCAACTCGCCGCTGGCCGACGTGATGGTGGTATGGGCGAAGGACGATGCGGGCGACATCCGCGGCTTCATCCTGGAGAACGGGATGAAGGGGCTGGAGGCGCCGAAGATCGAGGGCAAGTTCAGCCTGCGTGCGAGCACCACCGGCATGATCATGATGCAGGACGTGTTCGTGCCCGCTGAGAACATGCTGCCCGGCGTAAAGGGTCTGCGCGGGCCGTTCTCCTGCCTGAACAACGCGCGCTACGGAATTTCCTGGGGCGCCCTGGGCGCGGCCGAATTCTGCTGGCACGCAGCGCGCGACTACACGATGCAGCGCATGATGTTCGGCCGCCCGCTTGCCGCGACGCAGCTGATCCAGAAGAAGCTCGCGGACATGCAGACCGAGATCACCATCGCGCTTCAGGCGGTGCTGCAGCTTGGCCGTCTGATGGACGCGCATGACGCGGCGCCCGAGATGATCAGCCTGTGCAAGCGCAATTCCTGCGGCAAGGCGCTGGAGATCGCGCGCACCGCGCGGGATATGCATGGCGGCAACGGCGTTGCCGACGAGTACCACGTCATCCGCCACGTGATGAACCTGGAGGCGGTGAACACCTACGAGGGCACGCACGACGTCCATGCGCTGATCCTCGGCCGTGCGCAGACCGGCCTCAACGCCTTCGGGGGTGGCTGACGCCGCGCCCCGCGCCGTCCGCCCCACCACCGTCCGGATCGCACGGATCGGCGCGGACGGCGACGGCATCGCGGAAACCGACGATGGCGGCACGCTGTATGTGCCGTTCGCGCTGCCCGGCGAGCTGGTCTCCGCGGTTCCTGGCGCAAAGCGCGGCGAGGGCCGCGCCGCCGCGCTTGAGGCGCTGACCGAGCCGAGCGCGGAGCGCGTCTCCCCGCCCTGCCAGCACTTCGGCGCCTGCGGCGGGTGCTCGGTGCAGCACTGGGCCGACGCGCCCTACATCGCCTGGAAATCGGGCTTGCTGGCGGCGGCGCTGCGGCGGGCGGGCTATCCCGACGCGCCGGTGGCGCAAGCCGCCCGCACGCCGCCCGGCGCGCGACGCCGGATGGACCTCGCGCTGCGGCGGGTGCCCGGCGGCGTCGCGGCGGGGCTGCACCGCGCCGGATCGGACGCGGTGATCGACCTTGCGGAGTGCCCGGTGCTCCATCCGGCGTTGTTCCGGCTGATCGCGCCGCTGCGCGCGCTGCTGGCGCGGCTGCGGGCGCTGCGCCGGGCGGGCTCGGCGGTCGTGAACCTGCGGGACGGGGACGGAGCCGACCTGCTGCTGCGGTTCGACGCCGAGCCCGACATCGACGATCGCAACCGTCTGATCGAATTCGCCCGCGCACACGCGCTGCCGCGTCTGTCGGTGGCAGTGGGGCAGGGCGCGCCGGAGACGGTCTGCGCCCTGCGCCCGGCCACGCTCACGCTTGCCGGCGTGCCGGTTTCGCCGCCGGCGGGCGCGTTCCTGCAAGCCTCCCGCGAAGGCGAGGCGGCGCTGACGGCGGCGGTGCTGGCGGGGCTGCCCGAGACGCTGCCGCCGCGGGCGCGCATCGCCGAGCTGTATGCCGGGATCGGCACCTTCACCTTCGCGATGGCGGCGCGCGCGAGGGTCGCGGCGTTCGAGGCGGACCCGGCGGCCATCGGCGCGCTGCGGACGGCGGCGAACCGCGCGGGGCTGGCGGGGCGGATCGAGCCCGCCTGCCGCGACCTCGCGCGTCAGCCGCTGTCGGCGAAGGAGTTGGCGGGCTTCGCCGCCGTGGTGCTGGACCCGCCGCGCGCCGGGGCGCCGGCGCAGATGCCGGCGATCGCCGAGGCGAAGCCGCCGACCGTCGTGTACGTGAGCTGTAACCCGGCTACGCTTGCGCGCGATGCGGCGGTGCTGCGCGCGGCGGGCTACGGTGCATCCGCCGCAACGCCGGTGGATCAGTTCCTGTGGTCTGCGCGGTTGGAGAGCGTGGCGGTCTTCCGGCTGCCTCGCAAGGGAGGACGATGATGGCGAGTGTGGCGACGCCGGATCCGGGCGCGTATTGGGACCGCGTCTATGCCACGCGCGCGCCCGACGAGGTGAGCTGGTTCCAGCGCGACCCGCGGCTTTCGCTGTCGATGATCGACGCCACCGGCGCAGGTCCGGACGAGCCCGTGATCGACATCGGCGGCGGCGCCTCGACGCTCGTGGACGCGTTGCTGGCGGCGGGCCATCGCGCGGTGACGGTGCTGGATATCTCGGACAAGGCGCTGGTGGCCGCACGGACGCGGCTTGGCGCGCGGGCGGAGCGCGTCGCCTGGATCGTGGCCGACGTAACGCGCTGGCGGCCCGATGCGTCCTACGCCGTATGGCACGACCGCGCGGCGTTTCACTTCCTGACCGATGCCGGGGACCGCACGGCTTATCTGGCGGCGCTGCGGACGGCGCTGCGTCCGAGGGGCGCCGCGATCATCGCGGCCTTCGCCGCGGACGGGCCGGAACGGTGCAGCGGCCTGCCGGTGCGGCGCTATTCGCCCGACATGCTGGCCGGGGAAATCGGGCCGGAGTTCCGGTTGATCGAAACCGCCGACGAGGATCACGTGACGCCCGCCGGGGTGCGACAGCATTTCATGTTCTGCCGCTTCCGGCGGGACTGACCGCAATCGCTCGCCGCGAAAGCTTGCACCGATGAACGATGCCCGCCGTGCCAGCCCGGCCGCAGCCCCGATCCTGTCGGCCAAGGACTACACGGCGCCGTCGGTGTTCGAGCCAGGGAACCTGCTGCGTGAGGCGCGGCGGCAGAAGGGGCTGCCGGATGCCGGGGTGCCGGAGATCTGCCTTCTCGATCCCGACGGCGACATCGTCCGCGCCCTGCGCGCCGACGGGCGCGGCGCGCCGTGCGAGGGCTGGGCCTGCTACCACACCGACCTGCTGGAGTTTTCGCATGATGGGGCGCGGTTCGGCGTGGTGGGCTGCGCGGTCGGCGCATCCTTCGCGGTGCTGGTGGCCGAGCAGTTGTTCGCCTCGGGCTGTCGCCTGCTGGTGAGCATCACCTCGGCGGGACAGATCGCGCGCAGCGGTCCCACGCCGTATTTCGTCCTGATCGACCGCGCGCTGCGCGACGAGGGCACGAGCTATCACTACCTGCCGCCCGCGCGGTTCGCGGACGCCGATCCGGGTTTGCTGGACGCGGCGGCGAGCGCGCTGGCGGCGACAGGGCTTGCGGTCTATCGCGGCGCGACCTGGACGACCGACGCACCGTTCCGCGAGACCGAAACCTCAATCGCCGCAGCCGCCGAGGCGGGCGCGCTGGCGGTGGAGATGGAGGCTGCGGCGCTCTATGCCTTCGCCGCCGCCCGCGGGCGTCCGGTTCTGTGCCTTGCGCACGTCACCAACCAGATGGCGCAGATCGAGGGCGACTTCGAGAAGGGGGAGGCGAACGGCGCGCACGACGCCCTCGCGGCGCTCGCCGCGGTTGCCCGCGGCTGGCGCGCGCGAGGGGACCGATAGCGATGCAACCAACCGATGCGGTCCGTCCCGCGCCGTGGCGGGACGGGGCGGCGTTCCTGACGCAGCCCGGCTGGACCACGATCGCCTTCTGGTTGCTGCTGGCGGCCAGCGTTCTCGCGGCCGTGTTGGCCTTTGCGCGCGATCCGGCGCAGCGCAGCCCGCGCGCCGCCGGCATCTGGCTGCTGCGCGTGCTGATCGGCGCGATGTGGTGGCAGCAATCGCTGTGGAAGATCCCGCCCGACTTCGACGGCTTGAAATACTGGATGCAGCAGATGGTCGAGCACGCCTCGGTTCCGCTGCAAAGCGCGTTCGTCGCCGGCATCGTGCTGCCCAACATCTCGGTGTTCGGCCCGCTGGTCTACGCGGTCGAGGTGGCGATCGCCGTGTCCCTGATGCTGGGGCTGTTCAGCCGTCTGGGCGCGCT
>JAFEFJ010000133.1 GCA_018240635.1 Pseudomonadota bacterium
AGGCGAGGGCGCGGCGGAGGACTTCTCCCTGCGCGCCGCCGCGCACGGCTGGCGGCACGTCGTGGCCGCCTCGGTCGCCGTCGCTCCCGCGCCCCTGCAGGCCGAGGAAGCCGGGCGCGCGCGGCTGCTCCGCGCGCGGAACCGCGCCCTGCTCGCGCGCCTGGACCCGGGCTTCCCCGCGCAACTCGATGCCTGGGCGCAGGTCGATCCGCTCGCGCCCCTCCGCCGCCGCCTCGATGCCGCGCGCTGGCGCGCTGCCGCGCCGCCTCACGCCGCTTCGTCACGGGCCACGGCGGGCGCCGTGCTGTTCGTCGGCCACGCCCACGGCGGCGGCGTCGAGCGTGTGCTGCAATCCCGCGCCCGCGCCGTCGCCGCCTCCGGCGCGCGCGCCATCGTGCTGCGCCCCGTTTGTCTGCCGGACGGCGGTGCGGCGCTCGCCATCGCGGACGCGCTGGCGCCCGGCGCGTTTCCCGACCTTTGCTTCCCCATGCCGCAGGAGGCGCGCCGCGCCGCCGCCCTGCTGCGCGCCGCGCGTCCGGCCCGGATCGAGCTGCACCACCTGATGGGCCACCACGCGGCGCTGCCCGCCCTGCTCGCCGGCCTCGGCGCGCCGGTCGAGGTGCATGTCCACGACTACGCTCTGTTCTGCCCGCGCGTCGCGCTGGTCGGGCCGGCCGGACGCTATTGCGGCGAACCCGGCCTCGATGCCTGCGCGGCATGCGCCGCCGATCCGGCCCGCCCCGCCGCGCTCGATACGCCGGTGCGCGCCCTGGTCGCATCCTCGGCGCAGCTACTGCGGGCCGCGCGCCGCGTGACCGCGCCTTCGCCGGACGCCGCGCGCCGCCTGCGCCGCCACTTCCCCTTCCTCCGTCCCGCGCTCGCGCCGCCCGAGCCGGTGCCCGCGCCGCCCCCGGACCCGGCCGGGTTTGCGCCCGGCGATCCCGCGCCGGGCCGCATCGCCGTCGTCGGCGCGATCGGGGTGGAGAAGGGATACGACGTGCTGCTCGGCTGCGCGCGCGATGCGGCGGCGCGCCGGCTCGGGCTCGAATTCGTGGTCGTCGGCCACACCATCGGCGATGCGCGCCTGATCGAGACGGGCCGCGTCTTCGTCACCGGCGAATTCGCCGCCGGCGAAGCGGTCGGGTTGATCCGCCGCCAGCGCGCCGCGCTCGGGCTGCTGCCCTCCGTCTGGCCGGAGACGTGGTGCTTCGCGCTCTCGGACATGTGGCGTGCCGGGCTGCGCGTCGCAGCCTTCGACATCGGCGCGCCAGCGGAACGTATCCGCGCGGCGCCCGCGCGCGGCGTGCTTCTTCCGCTCGGCCTGCCGTGTGCTGCGATCAACAACGCGTTGCTGGCGGCGGCGCGCGCGGAGTCCGGTGCAACCCGGAGTTATTGACGCTATGTAAGCTCATCTGTTGGATACCCTTTGGATACCCTATCGCGGGGAACGTTCCCCGTCCGATCCGCACCGACGCACAGCACGAAAGCGAGACGCTCCGCATGTCCGATGCCGGCAAACCCGCCCGCGCGAAACCGGAACCGAAGGCCGCCGCCGTACGGGGCGCCGAACCGGCTGCGCCGCCGCGCACCGCAGACAAGCGGGTGACGGAACTGCGCGCCTCCGCCCATTTGATGACGCTTGAAACCGGCGTCTTCTGCATCTTCCAGCCGCCCGGCTCGCCCGCCCCGGCGGACGACAGCGGCCTGCCCGGCATCCGCCTGTCGCTGCCGCCCGGCCGCGCCGGCAATCCCGATGCGGTGGCGATCAGCACGTTCCGCGCCGATGGCTGGATGAACGGCAACGACTCCGCCGCGCTCGTGCGCGTCACCGATGGGCCGGCCCAGATCCTCGTGACCATCTACCAGCCCTTCGCCCGCACCGCCGAGGCCGGGCCGCGCCTCCAGGTGCTGCGCCTCACCGCCGATCCCGGCACCGCCGAGCACGCCGCCGTCGCCGCTATGCATGGCGACGGTGCCGCCGTGCCCGCCGCCTCCCCGGCCGCGCCGTCGGTGGTCCTGCACCAGCAGCGCACCGGCGATGTCGGCGGCCCGTTCGGCGAATGGCTCGGCGAGCGCGGCAGCAAGCTCTGGATCGAGGGCTTCGCCATCAACCCGCCGGACGGCATCGCCCCTGGCGACATCGAGTATCAGGGCGTGCTCGGCCGGGGCTGGAACTCGCCTTGGGTGGAAGGCGGCCATTTCTGCGGCAGCCGCGGCATGGCGCTGCCGTTGCTCGGCATCCGCGCCCGCCTCAAGGGCGCCGCGGCCAAGACCCACACGCTGACCTACGCCGCGACCTTCGTGGACGGCAGCGCCGTCGGCCCCGTCGCGGCCGGGGAAGCGTGCGAGGCCGAAAGCCTCGCAGCGCTCGAAGCGCTGCAGATCACGCTCGTCCCGCGCACGGGCGGTGCGGCGGAAGCCGCGCCATCGGGCCGGCAGAAGCCGCCATCGGCCCGCGTCATCGCCGCCCGCGCCGCCTCCCGCCCCGCGGCGGCGCCGCGGCGGGCGCGCTGACCCGGCGGCGCGGCCCCACGTCCCGTACGCCGCGCCCGGCGCCCGGCATCCTCTCTCCGCGGCGTCGGTCTCCGGCAGCGTGAAATACCTCTTCGTCCACCAGAACTTTCCGGGCCAGTTCCTGCACATCGTCCGCCACCTCGTGGCGGCCCGGAAGCACGAGATCGTCTTCCTCACGGAGCCGAACGCGAACGCCATTCCGGGCGTGCGCAAGGTGCCGTACCGCACGAGGCGGCTCGCGCCCGAGGACGCGCATCCGGGCGCGCGCGATCTCGATCTCGCGCTGCACCGCGCCGATGCGGTGGCGCGCACCGCGCAGGGCATCCGCAAGCTCGGCTACGAGCCGGACATCGTCATCGGCCACCACGGCTGGGGCGAGCTTCTGAACATCCGTGACGTCTGGCCGGACGTCCCGCTGCTCGGATACATGGAATATTTCTACCGGACCGAAGGCCAGGATGTCGGCTTCGATCCGGAATTCGCGCTGCCCGCAGCGGATCATCCGCGGGTGCGCGCCAAGAACGCCGTCAACCTGCTCGCGCTCCAGCTCGGCGGCCACGGTCAGACGCCCACCGCCTGGCAGCTCGGCACCTATCCCGACTGGGCGCAGGAGCGGATCGCGCTGCTGCCCGAAGGCGTCGATCTCTCCGCCTGCAAGCCCTCCGCCGCCGCGCGGCGCGAACCGCTCGAAGTCGGCGGCATGGTCATCGCGCCGCACGAGAAGCTCGTCACCTATGTCGCCCGCGGGTTGGAGCCGTATCGCGGCTATCACGTCATCATGCGCGCGCTGCCGTATCTGCTGCGCGCCCGCAAGGATGTGCGCGTCGTGCTGGTCGGCGGCGACGACGTATCCTACGGCGCCCCGCCGCGCGCGGGCACCTGGCGGCAGGTGATGCAGGACGAACTCGGCGGCGCGATCGACCCCGCGCGCGTGGCGCAGCCCGGAAAGGTTCCGTACGAAACCCATCTGAAGCTGCTCCGCCGGTCGGATGCGCATGTCTACCTGACCTACCCGTTCGTGGTGTCCTGGTCGCTGCGCGAGGCGCTCGCCGCGGGCTGCGCCGTGGTCGCGGGCGATGTCGCGCCGGTGCGCGAATTCATTGCGGACAACGAGAACGGCCTGCTCGCCTCGTTCTTCGATCCGCGCGGCCTCGCCGACACGATCCTGAGGGTGCTGGAGGACAAGGCGCTTGCTGGACGGCTGCGCGGCAACGCGCGCACCTATGCCGAACGCAACCTCGATGTCCGCGCCTATGTGAAGGCGTATGCCGGCCTGATCCGCAAGGTCATCGCCGCCGGCTGACCGTCCGGTGCGGCGGATATTCGCACTTTCTCAACTCTCGGCGTGTCAGCCTGCGGCAGTGAACCCCGTCGCGCCCGATGCCTGACCCGTCCGCGCCGTCCGCGGCTGCGCCTGCGCTCATCGGCGGGCGCTATGCCGTCGATCCGGCCCGTTCGCTCGCCGCGGGGGGCGGCGGCCAGCCCGCCTTCGCCGCCATCGACACGCAGGCCCCGCCGGAACCGGGGTCGCCCCGGCTGATGGCGCTCGCCGTCGCGCCCGCGCTGCCGCCGCGCGCCGCCGCGCTGCAGGAACTCTGCGCCGCGCCCTTCGATGGCCTGATCTGTCCGCTCGCGCATGGCGTGTTCGCCCCGGCCGGCGGGCCGCCGGGCACCTACGTCGTCTGCCCCGCGCCGCCCGGCCCGCCTGTCGGCGCCGCGCTGCGTCCCTGGCCCGAAGCCGCGCTGATCCAGGGCGTGCTGCGTCCCGTCGCCCGCGTGCTCGACCGGCTGGCGCAGCGGCGCCTGACGCATCGGGCCATCCGCCTCGACAACGTCTTCCAGCCAGCTCCCGGCCAGCCGGTCGTGCTCGGCGCCGCCTGGGCCGCCCCGCCCGCCGCGCTCCAGCCCGCGGTGGCCGAGCCCATCTATGCCGCAATGTGCCCACCCGCCGGGCGCGGTGACGGCAGCATCGCCGACGACGTCTACGCCCTCGGCGTGCTGCTCCTCGCGCTCGCGCTCGGCCGCCCGCTGCTGCCCGGGCTGTCCGATGCCGCGGTGATCGACGCCAAGCTTGCGAAGGGCAGTTTCGATGCGCTCGCGGGCGCCGAGCGGGTGCCGCCGCTGATCGCCGATCTCGCCCGCGGCATGCTGGCCGAAGACCCCGAGCACCGCCCGCCGCCCGCCATGCTTCTCGATCCGCATGCCGCGCGCGCCCGCCGCGTCGCCGCCCGTCCGCAGCGCCTCGCCCACCGCGTCCTCATGATCGGCGGGCGGGAGGTGTGGGAATGCCGCACGCTTGCGTTCGCGATGGCGCAGGACACGGCCGGGGCGGCACGCCTGCTCCATGCCGGTCTCGCCGATCAATGGCTGCGCCGCGGCCTTGGCGACGCGGCGCTCGCCTCGCAGGTCGAGGATGTGGTGCGCGAAAGTCTGGCTCGCCGCAGCGCCGCGCCGGGGGCGGACAAGCCCGCCGACATGACCATGGTGGCCTGCGCGATCGCGGCGCTCGATCCGCTCGCCCCGCTCTGCTGGAACGGGCTCGTTCTGTGGCCCGACGCGACCGGCGCGATGCTGGCGGGCGCCGATGCGGACACCGTCGTGCGGATCGAGGCGATGATCGAGACCGAGGCGGCCTCCGCCTGGGCGGCGGTGCGCCACACGCGCTGCGACGAAACCGCGATCCGGCTGGAAGCGCGGCGCCAGCGCGGCCTCTTGCGCCAGCGCGGCGCGGCGGGCGGCATCCGCCGGCTGGCCTACGGCCTGAACCCGCTGCTTCCCTGCGCCAGCCTGCTGCTGGCCGGGCAGATCGTCGTGCATCCCTCGGCCCTGCTGCCCGCGCTCGAAAGCGTCGCGGCCGCCGGCGCCGATCCCGCGCGCCGGCCCCTCGACGCCGAGATCGCCGCCTTCCTCGCCGCCAGGGTCGAGCGGCCGATGGACGCCGAACTCTCCGCCGCGGTCGCCGAAGGGGCGGATGGCGGGCTGCGCCAGCTCCGCATCCTCGCCTGGCTGCAGGGCCGCTATCAGCCCGGTCCCGTCCCGGCGCTGGCCGGCTGGATCGCGGCCTCCGCCGGTCCCGCGCTCGCGGCCTGGCGCAGCCGTGCCCGGCGGGAGGCGCTGCGCACCCGGATCGGCGCGCTCGCCCAGGAAGGGCATCTCGCCGCCATGCTCGCACTGCTGGACGACCCTGCCGGACGGCAGGCCGATGCCGCCGCCGCCGAGCAGGCCCGCGCCTCGCGGGCCGCGCTGGAAGCCGCCGTCCAGGCGCTCGGCAATGCCGGTTCCACCCGCGCCGACCTTGCCGCCCGGCTTGGACAGGAGATCGCCGCCGCTCTGTCTCTCGGCGCCCTCGTCGTTTCCCTCGGCCTTGCGTTCCGGGGCTAGGCCATGCGGCACGCGCGCTGATCATGTCGGAGCAGGCGCAACCGCAGGCGAAGCCCGCCGCCGTCCGCGGCAATGCCCTCCTGTGGGTGCAGGGCCTGGCCTGCGGCGCGGTGGCGGTCGCGCTGCCCGCGCTCGCGGCCTTGCTCGCGGTGCTGCTGGCGCCTGCCATGATCGCGCTGCTGCTCGACCGTCAGCCCGGCAAGCCGATCGCACGCTGCCTGGTCATGGCCGGCCTCGCCGCCGCGATGCCGGCGCTGCGCCGCGCCTGGGAGGCCGGCCTCGGAACGCAGTCGCTGCAGGACGTGCTGTCCGACCCGATGACGCTGGGCACGGTCTGGAGCGCCGCCGCCGCCGGATGGCTCGCCGCGGAGCTTGCCCCGCTCGCCGTCAGGGCAGCGCTGGAGGGCTGGGCGCGCGTGCGAATCGCCCGCCTGCGTGCCGAGGCGGCACGACTGGGCGAAGCGTGGGAGGACATCGAAGATCAGAGCGAGACCGCCGGCGGGCGCTGAGGCCCGCCGGCGTGTTCAGCCTGTCGGTGTCAGGCCGGCAGCGCGGCGTGTCCGTGCGCCGTCGCCGGTCCGGCGATCTGGCCCGCCGCATGGCCGGCGCGGCGCTCGGCGATCTGCGCCTTCATCGAGCGTTGCAGCTTCTCGAAGGCGCGCACCTCGATCTGCCGCACCCGCTCGCGGGAGATGCCGTATTGCTGCGACAGGTCTTCCAGCGTGGTCGGCTCGTCCTTCAGCCGCCGCTCGATCAGGATGTGGCGCTCCCGCTCGTTCAGCGTCTTCAAGGCGCCGGCGAGCAGCGCCTTGCGGCCCGTCATCTCCTCGCGGTCGGCGATGGTGGTTTCCTGGCTTTCGCTCTCGTCCACCAGCCAGTCCTGCCACTCGCCCTCGCTGTCCTGGCGGACCGGCGCGTTCAGGCTGTGGTCGGGCGCCGCGAGGCGGCGGTTCATGTTGATGACGTCCTGCTCGGGCACCGCCAACGCCTTGGCGATCTTCGCCACCTGCTCGGGCTGCAAGTCGCCGTCGTCGATCGCCTGCATCTGGCCCTTCAGCCGGCGCAGGTTGAAGAACAGCTTCTTCTGCGCCGCCGTGGTGCCCATCTTCACCAGGGACCAGCTATGCAGGATGTATTCCTGTATCGCGGCGCGGATCCACCACATGGCGTAGGTCGCCAGGCGGAAGCCGCGGTCCGGATCGAACCGCTTCACCGCCTGCATCATGCCCACGTTGCCTTCGCTGATCAGCTCGCCCACCGGCAGGCCGTAGCCGCGGTAGCCCATGGCGATCTTCGCCACCAGGCGCAGATGGGACGTGACCAGCTTGTGCGCCGCGTCCATGTCCTCATGGTCGCGCCAGCGCTTCGACAGGGCGAGCTCCTCCTCGGGGGAGAGCATCGGGAACTTGCGGATCTCCTGGAGATACCGCGACAGGTTGCCTTCGGGGGCAACGTTGATAACAGAGGCGGCCAAGAACGGCTCCTTTCGCCTGAGACGGTCGGCTTCCGCCCGGGTACGGCGCGGACCTCAGGTTCGATGCGAGAGATTACCAGCCTGGGTGCGGGGTCGGGATTACTTCGCGGCAACGTGCTGTGGCGGCCTTTTGTTGCACCGCCTGCGGGGAGAATCCGGCGCTGCCGGACACGGCTCCTCTCCCCGGCACGACCCTGGGCAAACCCGTCGGCAGGCGGCACCTCCGCCGACCGACGCGCTGTATATGCCCGAATCGAGCGCGCGTGTCAATGAAAACAGACCGGAGGGGTCCTGTTTGAGGGCCCATCCCGCCGGGCGGCCGCGGCCTCTCAGGCCGGTTCGGCGCCGTCCAGCAACGCGAGCAGGGCGGCCATGTCGGCGGGGAGGGGGCTCTCGAACGCCATTTCCCGCCCTGTCCGGGGGTGCCGGAACCCCAGCCGCGCCGCGTGCAGCGCCTGCCGGGGGAAATCCAGCAGCCGCATCCGCAACTCCGGCGGCACCTTCGCCGCGGCGGCGGGAATCCGCCGCAGATAGACCGGATCGCCCACCAGCGGATGGCCCCGCGCCGCCAGATGCACCCTGATCTGGTGCGTCCGCCCCGTGGCCAGGCGGCATTCCAGCAGCGCCACCGCCGCGTCCCAGCTTCGCCGCGTCGCGTAGCGCGTCAGCGCCGGCTTCCCGCCGCGCGCCACCACCGCCATCCGCTTGCGGTCGCGCGGGTCGCGCCCGATCGCGCCCTCGATCTCGCCCGCGGGTGGGTTCGGCAACCCCCAGCACAGCGCCAGATAGGCGCGGTCCAGGTCGCGCGCGGCGAAGGCGGCGGACAGCACGCCCAGCGCCTGCTCCGTCTTCGCCGCCACCATCACGCCGGAGGTGTCCTTGTCCAGCCGGTGCACGATGCCCGGCCGCCGCTCGCCGCCGATGCCGGTCAGGCTGTCGCCGCAATGCGCGAGCAGCGCGTTGACCAGCGTGCCCTCCTGGTTGCCCGGCGCCGGATGCACCACCAGCCCGGCCGGCTTGTCGATCACGATCAGGTCGGCATCTTCGTACAGGACCATCAGCGGGATGGCCTGCGGCTGCGGCGCGGCGGGCAGGGCAGGTGGAACCGCCACGGCATATAGCGCGCCCGCCAGCACCGGCTCGGCGGGATCGCGCCCGGCGGCGCCGTCGCGCGTGACGTTGCCCGCTTCGATCAGCGCCTTGAGCCGCGCGCGCGACAGCGGTTGCAGCCGCGCGGCGAGGAAACGGTCGAGCCGCTCGCCCGCCGCGTCCGGCTCGGCCCGAACGGTCAGGCTTTGCCCCGTCGCGGGCGCATCGGCCGCCGCCTGCGCCGTCTCCGTGCCGTCCTGCCGTTCCGCCTGCATCGGCCACGCCTAGCGCGCTTCCGCCCGCGTCGCGAGGGGGGCGGCTTGCGCCGGGCCGCCGCTGCTGCGATGCCGTTCCCGCGCGCGGGCAGCCCGCATCGGGCAATCGGACGGAGATCGGACGGATGGGTGCGTTGAAGGCGCTGACGGTGGTGATGGGGGTGCTGATCGTCGCGGGCACGGCGGTGCTCGCGGTGACGGTCGCGCGCCGTTTCGGGGCCACGCCCGCCGCCCCGGTCGCGCTCACGCTCGACGAGCCCGCCGGCACCCGCATTGCTGGTATGGCCGCGACCGCCGACCGCCTCGCCGTGCAGTTGCAGGGCGGCGGCCCCGACCGCGTGATCCTCCTCGATCCCCGCACCGGCGCCCAGGCCGGCCGCATCGCGCTTGCGCATTAGCTGTCCCGGCAGGCGGGCGGCTTGAGTTTGCCGAAGCTCTGCCCTAGAACCCGCGCCTTGGCCGCGGTCCCGTTCGTCTAGAGGCCTAGGACACCGCCCTCTCACGGCGGTAACAGGGGTTCGAATCCCCTACGGGACGCCACTCTCCAGAAAATTCAAGAGCTTGCCGGGTGGTCCAAAGGGCGCGCCAGCCGCCGCCCGCGTGCGGGCGCTCTTCGGTCAAAAGTACCCTCGCATGACGGCCGAACCGGACGACGAGGCTCGTCCCGATTGCCGCCGCGGCATCCCGTGGCGCCTCGATCCGCTTTCGGTCGTGGAAGCGTCATCCCGTCAGGACCGCAATGCCGCCCGCGCAGCGCAGGACCATGGGCATCGACGGGATCGTGGCTTGGATCGTCGAAGGAACGAAGCACCGCGTCGCCGCCGCCCGTGCCGTCCAGGCCCTTGATCAGTGAATCGCTTCGTCAATCCAGCGCCACGATGCGCCGCGTATTCATTTCACGTTGTAAGTTCCGCAATGTGGCGCCCGGCAACATGGGCCGTCTCCCCCGCGAGTGGCCCTGCGGTTTTATCGTCTCCCCTGAAAGGGCGGTGCCGGTGCGGACCACACCGGTGCTTACCCGCAGCGACGCTCGCTTGTGCCGCGGCGAGGCCCTGTGGTTATGTAACGCGGCATTTCAGTCCGGAGATACAACGGATTGCTCGCGATCGCCGACTTTCCGAGGGAGCGGCTGGGCTGGCGGATGGCCGTCCTGCCCTTCCGGAGCATCGGTGCCTCGGTCGGCCTTGGCATCGCACTCGGCATGGCCGAGGAGGTTTCGGCGGCGCTGGCGCGTTTCCGCGTGCCCCGGCTGATCGCGACCGTGACCTTCTGGGACGGTGCGGGGCCGGCCCCCGACGCGCTGGCGCGTTGCCGGAACTATCAGCTCGACTACGTCATCGACGGCACGATCGAGGTGATCGGCGACAAGGTCGCAGTGCGCGTGAGCCTGCTCGACGTGGTGTTCGACTTCGAGCCCGTATGGAGCGCTTGCTTCGAGGGAGCGCTCGACGACCTGTTTTCGATCCAGTACCGGATCGCCGCCGAGGCGGTGGCGCAGGTCGATCCCGAGATGTTTCCGCGCGACGCGGCGGCGGCGCGGTTTGCGCGGACCGACATCGCGGCGGCGCATCAGTCGGTCCTCGCCGCCATCCAGGGCATCTTTCGCCTCGACCGGCCGACCTTCATGCTGGCGCGGGAACTGCTGACGCGCGCGATCGAGCTGGATCCCGACTACGCGCCCGCGCATGCGTGGATGGGGTACTGGAGCATCATGGCGGTGGGCCAGGGCTGGGTGCAGAATCCGCGCGACGTGGTCACGCTGGCCGGCACGTCAGCCGAGCGCGCAGTGAAGCTCGACCCGCTCGATGCCCGCGCGCTGGCGATCGCCGGTCACGTCAAGGGATACCTGCTGCACGACGTGCCCAGCGCGCTCCGCCTGCATGCCCGCGCGATCGAGCTCAATCCGAACCTGCCGATCGCGTGGACGCTGAGCAGCTGCTCGAAGATGTACAACGGCGAACATTCCGTCGCGATCCAGCACGCCATGACGTCGCAGGCCCTATCGCCGCGCGATCCGCATATCTTCTTCG
>JAFEFJ010000134.1 GCA_018240635.1 Pseudomonadota bacterium
CCCCACCCCGGCCCTCCCCACAAGGGGGAGGGAGAAGAAGTCAACGTCCCCTCCCCCCTTGTGGGGGAGGGAAAGGGTGGGGGGAGGCCGGCAGCCCGCCTACCGCGGCCAGTCCCGCACCGCCATGAACCCGCCATCCACCGGCAGCAGCGCGCCGGTGATCCAGCGGGCTTCGTCGCTGGCCAGGAACAGCGCGGCGTTCGCCACGTCCCAGCCAGTTCCTTCCGTCTGCAACGGAACCGCGAGCCGCCGCCGCTCCAGCGCCTCCGGCCCCAGATGCGCCACCATCGGCGTCGCGACCGTGCCAACGATCAGGCAGTTGCTGCGGATGCCCTGGGCGGCGAACTCCGCCGCCACCGACAGCGTCAGCCCGTGCAGCCCCGCCTTGGTCACGGTGTAGGCCACCGCCCCCGCGCCGCCCGCCGGCTCCTTCAGCCCCGTCGCGCCCGCCACGGAGGACACGTTCACGATCGACCCGCCGCCGTTCGCGCGCATCCGCGGGATCGCCGCGCGGCAGCACAACAGGGCGGAGGTCAGGTTGGTCTGGAAGACGCGGTTCCAGCGCTCCAGCGTGACGGTCTCGGCGCTGCCGCGCGCGCCTATCCCGACGTTGTTGTGCAGGATATCCAGCCGCCCGTAGCGCTCCACCGCGAAGGCCGCGGCGGCCTCGGCGGCGGCTTCGTCGGTCACGTCGGCGGCGAAGGCCGCGGCCTCGTTTCCCTCGGCGCGGATCTGCGCCGCCAGCGCCTCCGCGCGTTCCATGCTGCGGTTCACCAGCACCACCTTCGCTCCCTCGCGCGCGAACACGATGGCGGTGGCGGCGCCGTTCCCCACGCCCTCGCCGCGCGAGGCGGCGCCGGTGACAAGCGCGACTTTTCCGGCCAGACGGTTCATGCGGTCGCGGTCCTGTGCAGATGGGCTCCGCTCCGATCAGGACATGGCGCCGCCTTCAGGGCAAGCGGGCGGCCCTGTGCAGAAAGGCGCGGACCGTGACGATGCGCGTGCGGCCGACGGTTTTCAGATCCAGCGGCCCCCGCTTGTCGCCGGTCACCAGATAGTCCGCATCCCCCGCCAGCGCCGTTGGCAGCAGCATGTCGTCGTCAGGATCTGGGCTGAGCGCCAGGCGAGGCGCGCCATCGACCATCACCGCGGCGGCGCGTATTTCGTTGACAAGCCGCCCGGCCGTCGCGGTCGCGATGCGTCCACGCATGTGCGGATAGCGGGTCGCCCGCTTGAACTCATCGATCTGCTCGGCCGACGACACGAGCGCGAAGGCCCCGTCGAGCCAGAGCTGAACCGCCCGCGCAGGCAGGGATGTCCGGACCAGCAGCGCGCTGATCAGGACGTTCGTGTCGAGAACAGCGCGCAACGGTCAGGCGCGCTTCCGCCTTTTTTCCTGTCGCGCCCAGGCGACCGCGTCATCGATCAGGGCCTCCGCATCCGAGGCAGCCATGTCGTCGAAGCCGCCCCGTGCTTGTTCGATCGTCTGCTCCAGGACGCGCCGCCGCACCGCATCCTCGATGAACTTGGACAGATCGCCCTTCTTCATGCCGCGTTCGGCCAGGAAGGTGCGCACGCGCCGGTCGGTCTGCTTGGAGACCGAGACGGTCCAGCGGGTCATCGTGTCGTCGGGCATGGAGGGCCTCCCATCGGCGGATAGGCGCTTATGCACATAGGCGCCGAGGCACGCCCCGGCAAGCGCTATGGCAAGCGCCTTCGGCCTACGCCGCGTCCAGCTCCGCCTGCACCACGCCCAGCAGCCGGTGCTGCAATGCCGTGTCCGCCTCCAGCGCCGCCGCGCTGCCTTCGTAGGCGACGGTGCCGTTCACCAGCACATAGGCGCGGTCCACGATCGGCAGCACCGTCTCGGCATGGTGCTCCACGATCACCATCGCCACGCGCCCGCGCAGCTTCACCAGCGCCTGCGTCACCTCCTGCACGATGGTCGGCGCCAGGCCCTCGAACGGCTCGTCCAGCAGGATCAGCTTCGCCGGCACCATCAGCGCGCGCGCGATCGCCACCATCTGCCGCTCGCCGCCCGACAGGCTCTCCGCCTTCGACCGTTGCAGGATCTTCAGCTTCGGGAACAGCTCGTAGATCTCGTCGAGCGACGCGCCGCCCGGCCGCGCCGCCAGCCGCAAATTCTCCACCACCGTCAGGTTCGGGAACAGCCGCCGCCCTTCCGGCACCAGCGAGATGCCGGCGCGATTGATCTCGTAGGGCTTGGCGCCCGTCAGGTCG
Source organism: Pseudomonadota bacterium (assembly GCA_018240635.1). Lineage (GTDB taxonomy): Bacteria > Pseudomonadota > Alphaproteobacteria > Acetobacterales > Acetobacteraceae > JAFEFJ01. Next base: position 2,242 of record JAFEFJ010000134.1, read on the forward strand.
CGCCCGGACAGCACGATGCTGCCGCCGGAGGCGCGCACCGTGCCCATGATGGCGCGCAGCGTCGTCGTCTTGCCGACGCCATTGCGGCCCAGCAGCGCCACGGCCTCGCCCTCGTTCACCGTCAGCGACAATCCTTCGAGCACCACGCTGCCGCCATAGCCGCCGGACAGGTTCTTCACCTCCAGCAACGGCTTCGTCGTCGCGGCGGCGGAGCGCGCGGCCTGCACGCGGTAGGTCTCCACCGCCTCGTCCTTGCTCTTGCCCAGGTAGGCGGCGATCACGTCCGGGTTCGTGCCCACCTCGGCCGGCTTGCCGTCGGCGATCAGGCGGCCCTGATGCAGCACCGTGATGCGGTCGGACAGCGCCAGCACGCGGTCGATGTCGTGCTCGATCAGCAGCACGGCGTGGGTTTCCGCGAGCGAGCGGATCAGCCGCGCCACCACCACGCGGTCGGCCTCCGCCAGCCCCGCCAGCGGCTCATCCAGCAGCAGCAGCTTGGCATTGGTTGCAAGCGACACTGCGATCTCCAGCAGCCGCTTCTCGCCATGCGCCAGGTTCGCGCAGCTTTCGGCGGCGCGGTCCGCCAGCCCCACCGCGTCCAGCAGCGACCACGTTCGCGCGTTCACCTGATCGAGCCCGTGCGCGTCGCGCAGCAGCCCGTTCTGCCTCCGGCTCGTCGCCTGCACCGCGACGCGCACGTTCTCGAACGTGGTCAGGTTGGGGAACACGCTCAGGATCTGGAACGACCGCCCGATGCCCAGCCGCGCGCGCAGATGCGGCGGGAGGCGGCTGATCTCCCGCCCCTCGAACCGGATCTCGCCCGCATCGGCGCGCAGCATCCCGGTCAGCATGTTGAACATCGTCGTCTTGCCCGCGCCGTTCGGCCCGATCAGGCTGTGCAGGCGGCAGGGATGCACGTCGAAGCTGATGTCGTTCGCCGTCACCAGCGAGCCGAAGCGCTTGGAGATCCCCTTCACCGTCAGGATCGGCTTGGCGGGATCGAGATGCGCGTGCTCGCCCACATAGGGCTCGATGCGGCCGGGGCGGGGCGGGATGCCGTCGCGCACCAGCGTCCAGCGGGACCGGCGCAGGATGCGCTGCACCATGCCCTGGATGCCCTCGGGCGAGGCGAGCGCGAAGATCAGGATGATCGGCGCGAACAGCAGCCACCAGCTTTCGGTGATCGCGCTCAGCCGGTCCTGCAGCAGCACGAAGGCGATGGCGCCCCACAGCGGGCCCAGGAACTGGTGCACGCCGCCCAGCACCGTCATCAGCAGCGCATCGCCCGCGTGCTGCCAGGACAGGTTGTCCGCGTAGGCGCCCTGCAGCATGAAGCCCAGCAGCGCGCCGGCATAGCCCAGCACCGCGGCCATCAGCACGAAGGCGCTCAGTTTCAGGCGGAACGTGTCGTAGCCCAGGCTGCGCACGCGCGGCTCGTTGTCGCGCAGCGCCTGCAGGGTGCGGCCGAACGGCGAATGCGCGATCCGCCACAGCAGCCACATCCCCGCCACCACGCTGACCAGTACGAAGGCGTGGAACGCCGGATAGCTCGCGAACAGCGGGCGCGGCACGCCCTGCAGCCCGTTCTCGCCGCCCGTCATGTCGGTCCACTTGAACGCCATCTCGAAGGCGATCTGCGAGAACGCCAGCGTCAGCAGCGAGAAATACAGGCCCCGCCGGCGCAGGATGATCAGCCCGATCGCCACCGCCAGCACGGCCGCGAAAGCGACCGCGAAGGGGATCGCGACCAGCTCGTTGGCGGGCGCGCGCAGCATCAGGATCGCGGCGGCATAGGTCGCGGTGCCGAAGAACACCGATGCGCCGAACGGCACCAGGCCGGTGTAGCCCACCAGCAGGTTCACGCCCGCGCCGTACAGCGTGTAGATCGCGATTTCGGTGATCAGCCCGATGGGCTGGCCCATCGCGAGGCGCGAGGCCGTCAGCGCGGTCAGCACCACCGCGACCCACAGCGCGGGATGGCGGATCGCGCTCATTCGAAGCGCTCCCACCGCTCGCCCAGCAACCCGCGCGGGCGCACCAGCAGGATCAGCGCCATGAACACGTACATCACGGCGCCCGCGGCTTCCGGCCAGAACTGGATCGTCAATGTCGTGACGATGCCGACCAGCAGGCCCGCGATCACCGCGCCCGGAAACGACCCGAGCCCGCCGATGGTGACCACGACGAAGGCCGGCATGATCGCGCCCGCCGACATCGACGGGATGATCGTCCAAAGCGGCGCGGCCAGCACGCCCGCGATGCCCGCGATGGCGCAGCCCAGGCCGAACACGGCGGTCAGCAGCACCGGCAGGTTGATGCCCAGCAGCCCCACCATCTCGGGGTCGCGCGAGCCCGCGCGCAGGATGCGGCCGAACGGCGTGTAGCGCATGAACGCCCACAGCCCGATCAGCAGCAGCACCGTCGTCATGAAGACGGTCGTGCGGTACTTGGTGATCAGCACGGGCCCCCAGATGAAGAAGCCCGCGAACAGCGGCGGCGGATTGAAGGGCAGGCCGATGCCGCCCCAGATCAGCCGTATCGTCGCCTCGATCATCAGCGCCAGCGCGAAGGTGACGATCAGGCTGATCAGCGGCTCCTTGTCGTAGAGCCGATGGATCAGCACGCGCTCCACCACCATGCCCAGCATGCCGACCAGGACGGGGGCGAAGATCACCGCCCACCATCCCGCGACGTTGTAGAGCGTCAGCGCGAAATACGCGCCCAGCGCGAAGAACGCGCCGTGCGCGAAGTTCACGATGCCCAGCAGCCCGAAGATGATCGACAGGCCGATGGCGATCAGGACGTACAGGCCGCCGAGAACAAGGCCGTTGGCGACCTGCGACAGGATCAGGTCGAGCACGGGATTCAGGCCAAGGAGGCGTTCAGCCGGCGGTCATCTTGCAGCCATTGGCCTCGGGCGAACCGAACAGCGCATCGAGGTCGGCGGTCTTCTCCGGCACCGTCGCCTTCACGTCGAAATAGTCCCACTGGTCGGTGATCTTGTCCTTCACCTGCACGACGAGATTCTTCAGCAGGAACTGATGGTCGCCCTGGCGGTACATGTAGGGGTTGTCCGCCGACCCGCCGCGCCAGTTCTCCAGCGCCTCCACGATCGCGAGCGGCTCCATCGACTTCGCCTTCTCGATCGATTCGAACAGCGACTTCGCGGTGATCCAACCCATCCACGCCTTGTCGGCCGGCGGCTTGCCGTATTTCGCCTGATAGTCCTGCGTGAACTTCACTTCCTCGGGCGGGTTCGCCGGATTCTTGTACCACCACAGCGAGGTGTAGGTGCCGGTCGCCGCCTGCGGGCCCACGGCCCAGATGTCGGTGTCGCCGATGGCGATTTCGCAGACCGGGATCTTGCCCTTCATGCCCAGCTCGTTCCACTGCTTCAGGAACGTGGACAGGTCGCCCGCCGGCACGCCGCCCAGCACCACGTCGGGCTGCGCCTGCCGGATCTTCAGGATGAAGCTGGAATAGTCGGGCGTGTTCAGCGGCACCTCGTCGTTGCCCACCGCCGTGCCGCCCGCCTTCGCCAGCAGCTCGTGGAACGACTTGTTGATGTCCTGCCCGAACGCATAGGAGGCGGTCAGGAAGTACCACTTCTTGCCGTAGTTCAGCGCGTAGGGCGCGAACATGCGCGCCTGCACCGCCACCGGCGTGTTCAGGCGGAACGTGTATTTGTTGCAGTTCTTGCCGGTGATGTCGGTCGCCGCGGCGTTGTCGATGATCATCGGGAGCTTCAGGTTCGCCGCCGTCGCCTCCTCGGCGAGCGCCGAGGACGACAGCGCGCCGCCCAGGATCGCGACGACCTTGTTTTCCTGCGCCAGCTTCTGGAAGTTCTGCTGCGCGCCCTGCGGGCTCGGCTCGTCGAGCCACACGAGTTCGACCGGCTTGCCGCCGATCTTGTTGCCGCGTTCGGCGAGCGCGAGATAGGTGCCGTTGGCAAGGTATTCGGTCTGCGGCGCGATATCCCCGGTCTTGGCCAGCAACAGTCCGATGCGGATCGGCTCGTCGGCATGCGCGCGGCTGATGAAGGGCTTCGCCAGTCCGCCGGCCAATCCCCCCGCGCCGAGCAGGGTGGCGCCGGTCAGCAGGGTGCGGCGGCGCAGCGCCGCCGCGGCGGTCGGGGTCTCGGCCATCATGTCCTCCCTCGCGCGGCTCTTGCGGCGCCGCGGATGTTGAATCGCCCGGTATTGCCGGGTCCGGTAGCGTCACACTTAGCCGCGCCGCTATGATCCGGTCCAGAGCAAGAATTCGGCGGGGGAACAACGATGGCGGACGCGGCGGGCGACTGGCTCGGCCTCAAGGGACGGTTGTGCGTGGTGACGGGCGCGGCGGGCGGTCTCGGCCGCGCCATCGCCGCGGGCTTCGCGCAGGCCGGCGCGCGCCTCGTACTGCTCGACCGCGATCAGGCGGCCTGCGAGGACGCCGCCCGCGCGTTGCCCGGCGCCGACGCGCTCGCCATCGCATGCGACATTTCAGATCCCGAAACGGTCGCCGCCGCCGCCGCGCACGCGCTGCGCGATGCGGGGCCGTGCGACGTGCTGGTCAACAACGCGGGCCTGCTCCGCCCCGGCCCGCTCGCCACCGTCTCGCTCGATGACTGGAACGCGCTGATGGCGGTGAACGTCACCGGGTATCTGCTCTGCGCGCAGGCGTTCGGCGCGCAGATGCTGGCGAAAGGGAAGGGCGCCATCGTCCACACCGCCTCCATCGCCAGCCGCTTCCCGCAGCCCTTCAGCGGCGCCTACAGCGTCAGCAAGGCGGGCGTGGTGATGCTGTCGCAGCAGATCGCGGTGGAATGGGGCCCGCAGGGCATCCGTAGCAACGTTGTCAGCCCCGGCCTCGTGCGCACGCCGATGAGCGAGGCGTTCTACCAGGCCCCCGGCGTCGCCGAGCGCCGCGCCGCGATGGTCCCGGTGGGCCGCGTCGCCGGTCCCGACGACATGGCCGACGTGGTGCTGTTCCTCGCCAGCGACCGCGCGCGCTACGTAACCGGCGAGGACATCTGCGTCGATGGCGGCATCGGCCGCACGATCATGGGGCTGATCCCCAGGCCGGGGTTCGAGCGGGCGGACGGGTAAATTGCCGCTTCGTCATCGCGAGCCGCCGCTTGGCGGCGTGGCGATCCAGGGCAACCGCACGGTGCCGCGGCCCTGGATTGCCACAGCGCTGCGCGCCTCGCAATGACGAGGAAAACCATTCCGTATGGAACGGAATAAACACCCTATCTAATTCAGAAACATCTTCCCCGGGTTCATGATCCCGCGCGGATCGATCGCGGTCTTCAGCGACCGCATCACCGCCAGCGTCTCCGCCCCGTGCTCCTGTTCCAGGAACTCGCGCTTGCCGATCCCAACGCCATGCTCGCCGCTGCACGAGCCGCCCAGCGCCAGCGCGCGCGCCACGATCTTGCGGTCCAGGTCCCAGGCGCGCGCCAGCCCGTCGGGCTCGGGCGGCACCAGGATCACGGTGTGGAAATTCCCGTCGCCCACATGCCCGACGATCGGCGCCGACAGGCCCGATGCCGCGATGTCCTCCTTGCAGCCCAGGATCGCCTCGTCGAGCTTCGAGATCGGTACGATCGCATCCGTCGCGATGCCCTTGTGGCCGGGCTTCAGCGCCAGCGCCGCCCAGTAGGCGTCGTGCCGGGCCTGCCACAGCTTCTTGCGGTCCGCCTCGTCCGTCGCCCACTGGAAGCCGCGTGCGCCGAAGCCTTCCGCGATTTCTTCGGCCTGCTTCGCCTGCTCGGCCACGGAAGCGGGCGTGCCGTGGAACTCGAAGAACAGCGACGGCACGGGATCGAGTCCGGTCAGCTTCGAATACGCGATGCAGGCGCCCATCTGCACCTCATCCAGCAGCTCCATCCGCGCGACCGGGATGCCGCATTGCAGGATCGCGATCACCGTCTCGACCGCGTCCTTCAGCGTGGCGAACTGGCACGCCGCCGCTGACGCCGCTTCGGGAATCCCGTGCAGGCGCATCTGGATTTCGGTGATCACGCCCAGCGTGCCTTCCGATCCGATGAACAGATGCGTCAGGTCGTAGCCGGTCGCCGATTTGCGCGTCCGCCCGCCGGTGCGGATCAGCCGCCCGTCGGGCAGCGCCACCGTCAACCCCGTCACGTTCTCGCGGATCGTGCCGTAGCGCACCGCGTTGGTGCCGCTCGCGCGCGTCGCGCACATGCCCCCGATGGTGCAGGCCGCCGTGCCGGGATCGACCGGGAAGAACAGCCCCTGGTCGCGCAGATGCGCGTTGAGCTGCTCGCGCGTCACCCCCGCCTCGATGCGGCAATCCATGTCCGGCGCGCTCACCTCCAGGATGCGGTTCATCCGCGACAGATCGAGCGAGATGCCGCCGCGCACCGGCGTCACATGCCCTTCCAGCGAGGTGCCGGCGCCGAACGGCACCACGGGGACGTTGTGCTGGTGGCACAGCGCCAGCAGCCGCGCCGCTTCCTCCGATGTTTCGATGAACGCCACAGCGTCCGGCAGCACCGGCGGCTGCGTGTCCTGGCCATGGCTGTGGTGGTCGCGCAGCGCGGCATTGACGGTGATGCGCTCGCCCAGGAAGGCGGCGGCGGCTTCGATCACGGCATCGACGGGACGCGGCATGGCGGCACTCTCGCTCGGCGTGGGCGCAAGGGCGGACAATGCCCCTGCATCCGGCTGCTGGTCAAAGCGGCGGCGAAGCGCGTATTGGCAACGCAAATCGCCGAGAAGGGGAAACGATGCGCCGCCACCTGCTCCCTGCCGCCGCGCTCGCGCTCGCCGCCATCGCCCTGCCGGGGGCCGCGCGGGCCGAGGACACCAAGCTCAGCCTGACCGAAGGCGGCGCGGTGATGGTCCATCCCGACGAGCTGGAGGCGGTGCTGCGCGCCGAGGCCGCCGCCCCCACCGCCGCGCAGGCGCAGCGCGAGGTCAACACAGCGATGGCCGCGGCGCTCGCGGCGGCGAAGGCGGCGAACGGCATCACCACCTCGACCGGCGGCTACAGCGTCTACCGCGACGGCTCCGCCAAGCCGGAACGCTGGGTCGCGAGCCAGACCCTGAACCTCACCGGCAAGGACGGTTCCGCGCTGCTCAGCCTTGTCGGCACGTTGCAGCAGAAGGGCCTCGCGATGTCGGACCTGCACTGGCAGCTCGCCGAGGACACCGAGGCGAAGGCGCGCGACGAGGCGCTGAAGAAGGCGCTGACGGCGCTGCGCGCCCGCGCCGACGAGGTGGCGGGGCTGATCGGCCTGACGTTCGTGCGCTACCAGAACCTGCGCGTGGACATGCAGAACCCGGTCCGCCCGATGCCGCGCATGATGGCCATGACCGCCTCCATGGCCGCCGCCGCCCCGCCCCCCAGCGCCGAAGGCCAGGACGTCCCCGTCCGCGTCGTGGTCAGCGCCGAGGCGGTCCTGGCGCCGAAGTAGCCGCCTCCGAAAAACCCCTCTCCGCCCGCGTGCGGGGGGAGAGGGAGGGGCCCATCGCGAAGCGATGGGAGGGTGAGGTGGGTGGTGCCATCATGCCACCGCCTCTGGAATCCTCCCCCTCACCCTGCCCTCTCCGCCCCCCGGGGGCGGAGAGGGGGCATTCCAGAAAACGCTTTGGGGGGTTGGGGGGCGAAACCCTAAGGCAGCCCGAAAGCCGCCGCCACGGCGCCGAAATCCGCCGCCGTGGGATGCCGCGCGGATGCAACCGTGCCATCCTCGGCCCGCACCAACTGGCAGGTCGCCAGCCCGCTTTCGCGCGCCGCGTCCAGCTCCGCCTCCACGTCCGACAGGAACAGGATGCCGCCGGGCGGCAGCGCCATCGCCGCGGCGATGGCGGCGTAGCTCGCCGCCGCGCGCTTGGCGCCCATGCCGGTGTCGAAATAGCCGCCGAACAGCGGCGTCAGGTCGCCCGCCTCGGTGTGCGCGAACAACTGCTTCTGCGCCTCCACCGAGCCCGAGGAATAGATCGCGAGCCGCACGCCCGCCGCGTGCCATGCCCGCAGCCGGGGCGGCACGTCGGGATAGACCTCGGCATGCAGGTCGCCGCTCGCGTAGCCCTCGCGCCAGATCAGCCCCTGCAACGCCTTCAGCGGCGTCACCTTGGCGTCTTCGTCCATCCAGGAGAGCAGCGCCTCCAGCGGCAGCCGCCCAGGCGCCTGCGCGCGCACGTCCTCGACGATCGCCGCCACCGCCGGCTCCGCGCCGTGCGCGTCCAGGAACGCGCCCAGCCGCTCGCGGGCGAAGGGGAACAGCGTGCGGTGGACGAAGGCGATCGGAGTGGTGGTGCCCTCGATATCCGTCAGGACCGCCGCCGGGCCGGCCGTCATGCCGCCTTGAAGCGGTCGCTGATGTCGTCGCCCGTGTACTGCGCGACCCAGCCCGAGGTGTCGGTGAACACCCGCAGCGCCGTGAAGAACGGCTTCTCCCCGGCATCGAACCAGTGCTTGGTGCCGGCCGGCACACTGATCAGGTCGCCCTGCTCGCAATGCGCGTCGTACACCTTGCCGGCGATGTG
>JAFEFJ010000135.1 GCA_018240635.1 Pseudomonadota bacterium
TCGCCGGTGACGAACTTCCGCTCCTCGGGCTTGAGGAAGACGAAGTGGCCGCGATGGTTGTTCAGGTAGCGCGCATCGGGCGGATCGAAGCCGCGCGCCATGTCGATGTAGCCGCGCACTTCCTGCGCGACCGAGGGCGGCCAGGGCGAGGTGTTCTGCCAGCCTTCCATGTCCTCGTCCGCCGCGCGGTGCAGCGCCACCGCCGCGCGCGGGCCCGCCTGCGCAACCGCGCGCTCGCTGTCCGGGCCCTCCCCGTCGGCGAGCACGCAGCCGCAGGTCCAGGCCGTGGCGTACAGGTCGCCCGCCGCGCGGCCGGCGGCGCCCCAGCTCGCCTTCACCTCCTCGAGCTGTTCCAGCGCGCCCGCCGTGTCGGCGAAGAAGGTCTTCCAACCGGCGCCCAGCTTGGCGACGAGCTGGCGCGATTTCGGGCCGTAGGCGGAGACGTGCAGCGGGATCGGGTGCTCGGTGTCGATCAGTCCGAATTCCGGGTTCAGGAAGCGGATCTTGCGGGTCTTGCCCTCGATCACGGTCTCCACCGTCTCCCGCGCAAGCAGGCCGTAGACGACGCGGATGTATTCCTCCATGTCGCCGAGCTTCATCGCGCCGAGGCCCATCGCGCGGCGCGCGGAGAAGCCGGTGCCGACGCCGAAATCGATGCGTCCGGGCGCCATCTTGTTCAGCGTGGCGAAGGCGTTGGCGGTGACCGCGGCGAGGCGGTTGGACGGCACCAGCACACCGGTGCCGAGGCGGATGCGCGACGTCTTCATCGCCGCGCCCGCCATCGCGACGAAGCAGTCGGCGGTGATCATCTGCGTGTCGTAGAACCACGCATGGGTGAAGCCGAGTTCCTCGGCCCGCTGCACCAGCTTCCACGAGTCGGCGGAACTCGCGACTCCAATTCCGAAATCCATCGATGGTCCTCCGCTGCGCGGGGTTTCAGGCAGCCGGTTTCAGTAAGGCGTGTCGCCGCAGATGGTGATGCGCTGCATGATGCGCGTCTCGGCGGGGTAGTCGTTGATCGCGAAGTGCTGGGTGCAGCGGTTGTCCCAGAACGCGAGCGAGCCGGTGCGCCAGCGGAACCGGCAGGTGAATTCGGGTCGCGTCGCATGATCCATCAGGAAATCGATCAGCTTCTGGCTTTCGGCCTCGGTCATGTCCTCGAAGCGATGGACATGGCCGCCGATGAACAGCGCCTTGCGTCCGGTTTCCGGGTGCGTGCGCACAAGCGGATGCACGGACGTCGTCTGCACGTTGCCCGGATCGCGCACCTTCATCGCCAGTTTGTCGGCGTAGTAGTCCTTGCGCGACTTGCCGTCGTGGCCCTTGAAGTGATCGCCGATGCTGACCGCGCGCAGCCCGTCCACCAGGCGGCGCATGCCGTCGGACAGGGTTTCGTATGCAAGATACAGATTGGCGAACAGCGTATCGCCGCCCGCCGAGGGAACCTGCTTCGCGTACAACATCGTCCCCATTGCCGGCTGCGGCGAGAACATCTGGTCCGAATGCCAGCTGCCGCCGAAGTTCTTCTTGTCGGCGGGGGTTTTCACGATCTCCAGGATTTCGGGATGCGAGGGCATCCCTTCCATGAACGGGTGCAGATGGATGCCGCCCCAGCGCCGCGCGAAGGCAAGCTGATCGTCGGGCGTCAGCGTCTGGTCACGGAAGAAGATAACCAGATTCTCGAGCAGGGCGGCGCGGATTTCGGCCAGCACCTCATCGCCGGGATTCTGCGACAAATCGACGCCGCCGATTTCGGCGCCCATGGCGCCGGCGATGCGGGTGACCTCGATATGGCGATACGGCGCGTTGCGCGGGGTGCTCACGGCGCGGCTTCCTCCTTTGCCATGGCGTCTTCGGCCGGCTTCCTGCAATGATGGACCGGGAAAGCGCCGGACGCAAAGCCGCCCGGCACCGCCGGGGAGGCCGTCAGAATGTCCGATGTGTCGATGCTCGATCCGGCGGAGCGCGCCTCGCGCGACGTGATCGTCGCGCTGCAGACCAGCCGCCTCGCCGAGACGCTGCGGCACACCTACGCGAAAGTCGCGCATTTCCGCAGTCGCTGCGAGGCGCTGGGCGTCCATCCGAACGACTTCCGCAGCATCGAGGATCTGGCGAAGTTCCCGTTCACCACCAAGACCGATCTGCGCGACACCTATCCGTTCGAACTTTTCGCCGTGCCGATGGAGCAGGTCGTGCGCATCCATGCCTCGTCCGGCACCACCGGCAAGCCCATCGTCGTGGGCTACACGCGCGAGGATCTGGAGGTCTGGTCCGAGGTCGCGGCACGGTCGCTGCGTGCCGCCGGCGCGCGTCCGGGGATGAAGCTGCACAACGCCTACGGCTACGGACTTTTCACTGGCGGCCTTGGCATACATTACGGCGGCGAGCGGCTCGGCATGACGGTCATTCCGATCTCAGGCGGCATGACCGAGCGGCAAGTGCAGCTGATCGTGGACTTCAAGCCCGATGTCATCACCGTGACGCCGAGCTACATGCTGGCGATCCTGGATGAGTTCATCCGCCAGGGCATCGATCCGCGCGGCACGTCATTGAAGGTTGGCGTGTTCGGCGCGGAGCCCTGGACCAACGAGATGCGCGCCGAGATCGAGCGCAGCTTCGACATGCAGGCCGTCGATATCTACGGGCTGTCGGAGATCATCGGCCCCGGCGTCGCGCAGGAATGCGTGGAGACGAAAGACGGGCCGCATATCTGGGAGGATCACTTCCTGCCCGAGATCATCGACCCCGACACGGGCGCGGTGCTGCCAGACGGCGAGGCGGGCGAACTTGTGTTCACCTCGCTCACCAAGCGGGCGCTGCCGATGGTCCGCTACCGCACCCGCGACCGCTCGCGCCTGCTGCCCGGCACGGCGCGGCCGGGGATGCGCCGGATCGAGAAGGTGGTCGGCCGCACCGACGACATGCTGATACTGCGCGGTGTCAACCTGTTCCCCACGCAGATCGAGAGCGTCTTGCTCGCGCATCCGTGGACCAGCGGGCATTTCCAGCTCGTTCTGACGCGCGAGGGCCGGATGGATGAGATGACGGTGCGGGTGGAGGCGCGCCCCGACGCCTGGGACGGCACCGGCCTAGGGGACGAGGCGCAGCGCGTCGTGCATCAGATCAAGAACACGATCGGCGTGTCGGTACGGCTCGTGGTCGAGCCGCCCGGCACCCTCGAACGCTCGGTGGGCAAGATCAAGCGCGTGGTGGACAACCGGCCGCGGTAGCGGCCCGCCGCGGCGACGCCGGGCGTCAGACCTTCTCGACCTGGCTGTATTCCAGCTCGACCGGGGTGGAGCGGCCGAAGATCGAGACGCTGACCTTCACGCGGCCCTTTTCCTCGTCCACTTCCTCGACGGTGCCGTTGAAGCTGGTGAACGGGCCTTCGGCGACGCGCACCTGCTCGCCGACCTCGAACAGGACGGAGGGACGCGGACGCTCCACGCCTTCCTGGGTCTGCTTCATGATGCGCTCGGCCTCGGCGTCCGAGATCGGGCTCGGGCGCATCTTGGTGCCGAGGAAGCCGGTGACCTTCGGGGTGTCCTTCACCAGGTGCCAGGCGTCGTCGCTGAGCTCCATCTTCACCAGCACATAGCCGGGGAAGAACTTGCGCTCGGCGTTCACCTTCTGGCCGCGGCGGAGCTCCACCACTTCCTCGGACGGCACGAGAACGTCGTCGATCTGGTCGGCGAGGCCCTTCTGGGCGGCCTGCTCCTTGATCTGCTGGGCGATCTTTTTCTCGAAGCCGGAATAGACATGCACGACGTACCAGCGCTTGGCCATGATCCGCTAACCTTTCAGATTCCGCCGCGGAACAGGAAACTCATGCCCAGGCCGACGAGCTGATCGACGACGAAGAAGAAGATCGCGGCAGCCGTCGCCATCGCGAACACCAGGCCCGTGGTCACCAGGGTTTCCTTGCGAGAGGGCCACGTGACCTTCGCCACCTCGGCCCGCACCTCGCGGACGAATTTCACCGGATCGACCGACACGCCTGCTCCGCTCCTTCGTACAAGCTGCCAACGCCCGCCGGGGCGCGCGCCATGCGCGCTCCGGCCACAGGCCAAAATGGCAGGGGTGGAGGGTCTCGAACCCCCAGCCTCCGGTTTTGGAGACCGGCGCTCTAGCCAATTGAGCTACACCCCTGCACCGCCCGCGGCCTGCCGCGTGCAGGGGGCGTAGAAAGAATGTGCGGCGTCCGGTGTCAAGGGCCAGCGGCGCCCGGCCTTCGCTGGGAGCGATGGAGCGGGTGACGGGAATCGAACCCGCACAACCAGCTTGGAAGGCTGGGGCTCTACCATTGAGCTACACCCGCGCCGGCCGGAACCTCCGCAGACCCCGTGCATACCAGCCGGTCGTACGGGCAGGCAATCCGCCCCGGCGGTGCGGACGGACTGCGAAACGGCGCCAGACGGCCTGTAAGCCGGGTTCTGTCCGCGCCCTCGCGGACGCGGGACGGCCATTCCTCTGGGACGCGCCTCGCGGCGCGCCTCACGCGACCAACCCGGGCGGCAGGGCGGGAACGCCCCCGGCGGAAGCGTCCGGTCGCCCGTCCGCCGCCGCCAACCGCCCCTATTCGGTCTTGCTCCCGGTGGGGTTTACCCTGCCGCCCCCGTTGCCGGCGGCGCGGTGCGCTCTTGCCGCACCATTTCACCCTTGCCGGCGCCGGGTTGCCCCGACACGCCGGCGGTTTGTTTTCTGTGGCACTTTCCCTGGGGTCGCCCCCGCCGGCCGTTAGCCGGCACCGTATTCCCGTGGAGCCCGGACTTTCCTCCAACACGGATGGAAACCATCCGCATCAGCGGCCGCCCGGCCGTCTGGCGTCCGCTAGATGTCATGCGGCGGGGCCGCGTTCAAGGCCGGGGGGTGCGGGCCAGGTGGGCGCTAGAGCCGCCGCTCGCGCTTGATGCTGTCCCAGGCGGCGTTGATTTCCGCCACCTTCTCGGTCGCGAGAGCGACGAAATCCGCCGGCACGCCGCGCGCGGCGAGGCTGTCGGGATGGTTCTCACGCACCAGCTTCTTCCAGGCGTTGCGGATTTCCGCGTCCGACGCGTCCCGCCCGACGCCCAGCACGGCGTAGGCGTCCTCGGTCCTGGTCACGGCCATCCGATTCGTCGTGCCGCCACGCGCTTCGTCCCATGCCGCCTGATCCAGGCCGAAGGCGGCGTGGACGCGGCTGAGGAACATCAGCTCCGCCTTGTTGATCGGGCCGTCCGCCCGCGCGATGGCGAACAGGGCGGCGAGCGCGCCCGAGAGCGTCACCTTCGAGTCGGCGAAGGCCTGGCCAAGCTGGGCGGCGTATTGCTCGTAGCCGTCGGCCCGGTCTCGCGCCTCGTCGAACAGGCGGCCGACATCGCGCAGCTGGCTCGGCGGGATGCGGAACTGGCGCTTGAAGGCGTCGATCTCCTCGCGCGTGACCGGCCCGTCGCACTTGGCGAGCTTCGCCGACAGCACCACGACGCTGATCGAAAAGAGCTGTTCCTTGCGGCCGAACAGGGCGGCGAGCTGGGCGGGATTGAAGCGCCCGCGCGGGACGGCCCCGCTGCTGTCGGCGGCGTGGCCGAGGGTCGCGCCGACAACGGCGCCGAACGGCCCGCCCATAGCGAAGCCGGCGAAGCCGCCGAGAATTTTCCCCCAGTATCCCAAGGCCGACTGCTTACAAGCCCTCCATGTCCTGGCAATAGCATGCCAAGGTTTCGGATCGCAAAACCGCAAGAGAAGCGCGCGCATGGACCATAAGGCCGTCGCCGGCTGGCAGTTCTGGATCGACCGGGGCGGCACGTTCACCGATATCGTGGCGCGCGATCCCTCGGGGCGCCTATCGACTCGCAAGCTGTTGAGCGAGAATCCAGGCCGTTACGCCGACGCGGCGATTGCCGGCATCCACGAATTCCTCGGCCTTCCGCCCGACGCCCCGCTGCCGCCGGGGGTGATCGACGCGGTCAAGATGGGAACGACCGTAGCGACCAACGCGCTGTTGGAGCGCAAGGGTGAGCGCGTTCTGCTGGCGACGAATCGGGGCTTCGGGGATGCGTTGCGAATCGGCAATCAGGCCCGTCCTCGGCTGTTCGATCTGCACGTGCAGTTGCCCACCATGCTGTACGAGGAGGTGGTCGAGCTTGCCGGCCGCGTCGCGATCGACGGGACGGAGATCGAGCCCCTGGATGAGCAGGCGGCGCGGGACGCCTTCGCCGCGGCGCGGGCGCGCGGCATCGCCGCCTGCGCCATCGTGCTGATGCATGCGTGGAAATATCCGGCGCACGAGAAGCGGCTGGCGGAACTGGCGCGGGAGGCGGGGTTCACGCAGGTCTCGGCCAGCCACGCGGTCAGCCCGCTGCTGCGCTTCGTGCCGCGCGGCGACACCACGGTGGTGGACGCCTATCTCTCGCCGATCCTGCGGCGGTACGTCGATCAGGTGGCGTCCGCGCTCGGCGACACACGGCTCTATTTCATGCAGTCCAACGGCGGCCTGGCCGAGGCCGCCGGGTTCCAGGGCAAGGACGCCATCCTGTCGGGGCCGGCGGGCGGCATCGTCGGCGCGGCGCGCACCGCCGCCATGGCCGGGTTCGACCGCATCATCGGCTTCGACATGGGCGGCACCTCCACCGATGTGGCGCTCTATGCCGGGCAGTTCGAGCGCAGCTTCGAAACCGAGGTGGCCGGCGTGCGGATGCGCGCGCCGATGATGGCGATCAACACGGTCGCCGCCGGCGGCGGGTCGATCCTGCATTTTGACGGCGCGCGCCTGCGGGTCGGGCCGGACAGCGCGGGCGCGGACCCTGGCCCCGCCTGCTACCGGCGCGGCGGGCCGCTGACCGTGACGGATGCGAATGTGTGCGTGGGCAAGGTGCAGCCCGCCCATTTTCCGGCGATCTTCGGCCCGAGCGGCAACGAGAAGCTGGACCGTGACGTGGTGCAGGCGGCCTTTGCGGCGCTGGCGGCGCGGATCGCGGAGGCGACCGGCCGGCCGCGCACGCCGCAGGAGGTGGCCGAGGGCTACCTGCAGATCGCGGTTGCAAACATGGCGAACGCGATCAAGCAGGTCTCGGTGCAGAAGGGGCACGATGCGACGCGCTTCGCGCTGGCCTGCTTCGGCGGCGCGGGCGGTCAGCATGCCTGCCTGGTGGCCGATCAGCTCGGGATGGAGACGGTGGTGATCCATCCTTTCGCCGGCGTGCTGTCGGCCTACGGCATGGGGCTCGCGGATCAGGCGGTGCTGCGCGAGCAGTCGCTGGAACTGCCGCTGACCGCCGAGGCGCTGCCGCAGGTGGCGGCGGCGGCGGACACGCTGGCCAAGGCGGCGTCGGGTGCATTGCACGCCCAAGGGGCGGACCCGGCGCGCATCGAGGTCCGGCGCTCCGCGCAGGTGCGCTACGCGGGCACCGAGGCGACGCTGGCGGTGAAACTCACCTCCGCCGAGGCGATGACGGTGGCTTTCACCGAGGCGCACCGGACCCGTTTCGGCTTCGCCACGCCTGGGCGCGGGCTGGTGGTCGAAGCCGTGACGGTCGAGGCGCTGGCGGGCGGCGAGGCGGTGGAGGAGGAGGCGCTGCCGCGTCGGTCCGGCGGCGCGCCGGAGCCGATCGACACGGTGGAGGTGTTCACCGCCGGCGCCGCGCACCGCGCCCCGGTGTTCGACCGCGAGGCGCTGCGCGCGGGCGACAGGCTGGCAGGGCCCGCCCTGATCCGCGAGGCGAACGCGACGACGATGGTGGAGCCCGGCTGGGCCGCCGAGGTGACGGAACGCAACCACCTGATCCTGCGCCGTACCGTGCCGCTCGCGGTGCGCGTGCCCGAGGGCGACGAACGCCCCGATCCGGTCCTGCTGGAACTGTTCAACAACCTGTTCATGAACGTGGCCGAGCAGACCGGCGCCGTCCTGCAGAACACGTCGATGAGCGTGAACATCAAGGAGCGGCTGGATTTCTCCTGCGCGATCTTCGACGGCACCGGCGCGCTGGTGGCGAACGCGCCGCATGTGCCCGTGCATCTGGGCGCGATGGGCGAAAGCGTGCGGACCGTGATCGCGCTGCGCGGCGCGACGCTGCGGCCGGGCGACGTGGTGGCGCTGAACAACCCGTTCAACGGCGGCACGCATCTGCCCGACATCACCGTCATCACGCCGGTCTTCGACGACGACGGACGCACGATCCGCTTCTTCGTCGGCAGCCGCGGGCATCACGCCGATATCGGCGGGCTGACGCCGGGCTCGACCCCGCCCACCTCCCGCACGCTGGAGGAGGAAGGCGTCGTCATCGACGATTTCCTGCTGGTGGAGCAGGGCCGTTTCCGCGAGGAGGAATTCCGCGCCCTGCTGGCCGGCGCGCGCTATCCGGCGCGCAGCCCCGACGTGAACGTGGCCGACATCAAGGCGCAGGTCGCGGCGAACAACAAAGGCGTGCAGGAACTCAACCGCGTGGTTGCCGAATACGGCTGGCCCACGGTGCGCGCCTACATGCGGCACGTGATGGACAATGCCGAGGAAAGCGTCAGGCGCGTGCTGGCGCGGATCGGCAGCGGACGTTTCGACTACAGGATGGACGACGGCGGCGCGCTGTGCGTCGAGATCCGCGTGGATCGCGCGGCGCGCAGCGCGGTGGTGGACTTCACTGGCACGTCCGAAGCGCGGCCGAACAACTTCAACGCCCCGCCCGCCGTGACGCGCGCCGCGGTGCTGTACGTGTTCCGCTGCCTGGTGGGCGAGGACATTCCGCTGAACGACGGCTGCCTGAAGCCGATCGAGATTATCATTCCGCCCGGAACGTTCCTCTCGCCGCCGCCGGGCACCGCGGTGGTCGCGGGCAACACCGAGGTGTCGCAGGCGACGTGCAATGCGCTGTTCGGCGCGCTGGGGGCGCTCGCGTGCAGCCAGGCGACGATGAACAACGTGCTGTTCGGCAATCAGGAGCTTCAGTACTACGAAACGATCTGCGGCGGCTGCGGCGCGGGGCCGAGCTTCCCCGGAACCTCCGCCGTGCAGACGCACATGACCAACACGCGCATGACCGATCCGGAGGTGCTGGAGCTGCGCTATCCGGTGCGGCTCGACGGCTTCGCGATACGGCGCGGGTCGGGCGGGGCGGGGCGGTTCCGCGGCGGCGACGGCTCGATGCGCCGCATCCGGTTCCTGACGCCGATGACGGCGGTGGTGGTGGCCTCGCGCCGCAACGTCGCACCCTTCGGACTGATGGGCGGCGAGGACGGCGCGCCGGGGCGGCAATGGGTGGAGCGCGCCGACGGGTCGCGCACCGCGATGACCGGCACCGACAGCGCCGCTGTAGGCCCGGGCGACGTTCTGGTGATCGAGACCCCGGGCGGGGGCGGTTACGGTCCCGCCCGGGACGCGGCGTAGGGGGTCCGCCCGCTACACCAGCGGGCGGGCGACGTGCTCGCGATAGATCGGGTTTTCCAGCAGCCGGTCGTACCAGGCGCGCAGGGCCGGCATGTCCGGCCGTTCGATCGGCATGTTGAACCAGCGGTGGACATGCACGCCCCAGGCGATGTCGGCGAGCGTCAGGTGATCGCCGACGATATAGGGGTGCTTGGCCAGATGCGGCTCCAGCAACGCGTAGGCGTTGCCGAGTTCCCGCACGCCGCGCCCGATCGCGGTCATGTCGCGGTCCTTCTCCGGCGTGCGCACGAGGCCCAGGAACACCACGCCGCCGGGGCGGTTCTGGTTGGTCTGCTGTGCATCCATCCACTGATCGACTCGCGCGCGGACATGCGGGTCCTGCGGGAACAGCGTCGCCGCGGGGAGCGGGTTCGCGGTGCACAGATAGCGCATGATCGCGTTGCTCTCCCACATGACGAAATCGTCTTCCTGCAGCGTTGGAACCAGCCCGGTCGGGTTCATCGCGCGGTATTCCGGCGTGTCGGTCTTGCCGAACGGGCCGCCCACGTCGATGCGCTCGTAGGGCAGCTTCAAGGTCTCCAGCGTCCACAGAACCTTCATCACGTTGCTCGATGTCGAGCGGCCCCAAAGCGTGCGGCGCATGGCCTCGTCTCCCCCTGAAAGGAGAGGGATGCTACGTCGCCTGCGCAGCGCGAGAAAGGTAGCCTCCGAATCATGCCCCGAATGAGCAGCCGAACCGTCGCCGCGCTCTGCGCGGTCGCCGCCGCCCTGGCCCTGGGCCTCGCCCTCGGTTCGGAACGCTTCGGCGGCCTGGTGCCCTGCGCGCTGTGCCTGTGGGAACGCTGGCCGTACCGCGTGATCATCGCGCTCGGCGTCGCCGCCGTGGTGCTGCCGCACCGCGCGCGCATCGCGCTGCTGTGGCTGATCGCGCTGGCGCTGGTGGCGGCCGGCGGACTCGCCTTCGTGCATGTGGGCGTGGAGCAGAAATTCTGGCCGAGCCCGCTGCCCGAGTGCGCCGCGCCGCATATCAAGGTCGGCAACATCGCGGACATGCTCGCCTCGATGCCGTCGAAGCCCGCCAAGCCGTGCGACGAGCCGACCTATCTGCTGCCGTTCCTCCCGCTGTCGATGGCGGCGATGAACATGATCTTCGCGCTGGCTTTCCTCGGCGCGCTTCTCGCCTATCTGATCGGCGGAACGGGAAGGAGGGCGCGCGCATGAGCAACTTGCCGGGCGGCATGACCGCGCAGGAGGAGACGGCGCGAATCCTTCGCGTTGATCACGCGGGCGAATACGGCGCGGCGCGCATCTACGCGGGCCAGCTCGCGGTGTTGGGGAAGGGCGAGAAGGGCGATCTGCTGCGGCATATGC
>JAFEFJ010000136.1 GCA_018240635.1 Pseudomonadota bacterium
CGCCCGCGATCAGCATCAGGCAGCCCTGGCCGACCGTATCGGCATCGAAGGTCAGCATCTGAAGCAGCTGCGGCGACAGCGAGATGAACATGTAGCGCAGCGACACCGCGGTCATGAGCAGCGGTAGCAGCGCCAGGACGCCGCCGGCGATCGCGCCGGCGATCAGGCCTCGCAGGAGGCGGGCGCCCAGCCCCTCATGGCCGCGCGCGGCGGCGATGCCGGCGCCGATGCCGGTGGCAAGCAGCGTGGCGTGGCCGAGGCTGAGGACGCCGACTATGATCGCCCGCTCGTGCAGAAGCAGCAGCAGGCCGATGGCGGCAAGATAAACGCCAATGATGCCGGCCAGTACGCCGACCAGGACGGTATGGCGGAAAGCGGACTCCGGCGCCGCCGCCTCCGAGTCGTGGAGGACGGTGGCGATGGCGGGATCGGTGGCGCTCATGCGCGTTCCTTCGCAAGGCGTTCGCCGAACAGGCCGTTCGGACGGAAGATCAGCACCATGATCAGAAGAGTGAAGGCGATCAGGTCGCGCAACTGATAGGGCGCCGTGATGCCGATGCCGTCGAAGAACAGCGAGGGACCAACGGACTCGAAAAGGCCCAGGCAGATGCCGCCGACCATCGCGCCCGGCACGTTGCCTATGCCGCCGAGCACGGCGGCGCCGAACGCTTTCACGCCGGGTGTAAAGCCCATATAGAAGTAGACCTGCTTGAACACGAAGGCGTAGAGCACGCCCGCGATGCCGGCCATCACGCCGCCGAGCGTGAAGGTGAAGATCACCACCTTGTTCACGTCGATGCCCATCAGGGCGGCGGCTTCCTTGTCCTCGGACACCGCGCGGATGGCGGTCCCCATTTTCGTGTGGTTCACCACCACGTAGAGCACCGCCATCGAGACGATGGCCGCGCCGATCACCACAAGATCCATCTTCGGGATGTTGTAGCCTAGCACGTTAAGGTTCGGGTTCACCCAGTGCAGGTCGGGGTAGGATTTCACGGAGGAGCCGAACAGGCCGCGGAAGGTCTGCTCCAGGAAGAACGAGGCGCCGATGGCGCTGATGAGGGGCGCGAAGCCGCGCACGTGCCGGAAGGGACGATAGGCGATCCGTTCGACGATCAACGCGATGCTGGTTGATACGATCACCGAAACCAGCATCGTGATCAGGATCGCCGTGACCGGGTTCGATGCGAGGAAGCCCGAGCGGTCGTAGCCGGTGGCGACGAAGTAGCCGGCGAAGGCGCCGGTCATCATGATGTCGCCGTGCGCGAAGTTGATCAGGCGCAGCACGCCGTAGACCATCGTGTAGCCCAGCGCGACCTGCGCGTAGATCGAGCCGATGGTCACGCCGAAGACGATGAAGTCCACCCATTGCGCCGAGCCGTATCGCGACTTGATCAGCGTTCCGATGGTGCCGCCGATGACCACGACCAGCACCAGGATGCGCAGGCTCCAGAGCGCGACATCGACGAAGGTGATGCGGTGCAGGATCTGCCGCAGGGTCATGGACTGGCGGGCAGGCAGGACGGCTCCGCTCATGCGCTGCTCCTCACGATGAAGGCTGTCATGTGGTTACCTCTGTTCCCGTCCGTGCCTGTGGCGAGGCATGGTTGCGAACGGTCCGGAAGGCCCGCCGGCGCTCGCGTGCAGGCGGGAGCCGGGTGGACGCGGCGGTCACGCCGCGCCCGGGAGCCAGGGTTCAGGGATAGATCTGCTTGGGATTGGTGCCGATCTTGAAGGTGGACGGATCGGAGCTGGTGAACTCGTAGACCGCGGGATGGAAGGTCGCGCAGTCGCCGTGCTCGCCGCAGGCGATCGGGCCGCTGACGCCGTCGAACTTCGACGCGAAGGCCGCATCGCGCAGCGCCTTCTTGCCGATATAGGTAGCGCCGTCGGGTCCGGTCTTGGCGACCTTCTCGATCGCGTTGATGGCGATCACGGCGGCGTCGTAGGCGTTGCCGTGGTAGCCCGAGATCGGCGCCTCGCCGAACATCTTCTTGTACTCTTCGACCATCTTCGGATAGGTCTTGCCCATCGCGGACGGCGAGACGTCGGGGTAGGCGATGCGGAAGCCGACGATCGAGGGACCGGCCGCCTGGATGAACTCCGGCGCCATCAGCGAGCCGCCGCCGATGAAGGTGGTCTTCTCAAGGCCCGGCACTTCCTTCGACTGGCGCAGCATCTGGGCCGCGGCGGCGACGAAGATCGGCATGTACACGGCGTCCGGCTTCTCCGTCGCGATGCGGGTCAGCACCGGGTGCATGTCCACATCGGTCGGCGCGACGGCTTCGGTGGAGAGCACCTTGCCGCCCAGTTCCTGGAAATTCTTCGCCATCACGGCGGCGAGCTGCTGGGCGTAGGGGCTGCCGTCGTGCACCGCGACGACGCTTCTGGCGCCGAGCTTGTTGTAGAGCCAGTTGGCGTCGGCCTTGCCCTGGCCGAGATCGCTCGGGATGGTGCGGAGGAAGCCGTCATAGCCGGGCTTGCGGTCCGGCGCGGTGAGCGACGGGGCCGAGGAGGCGGTGCCGATATCGGCGATGCCTGCCTGCCACAGGATCGGCGCGGCCGGCGTCGCGGCGGAGGAGCAGGCGGGGCCGAGCACGATCACGATGGCCGGGTTCGACGCGAGCTTGGTGGCGGCGGTCTGGCCGCCTTCCGCGTTGCACTGATCGTCCTCGACGACGAAGTTGATCGGATGACCGGCGATCTTGTTGCCGTGGTCGGCGAACGCGACCTTGGCGCCGCGCATGGAGTCAGTGCCGAGCGCGGTGTCGGGGCCGGAGATGACCCAGTAGCCGCCGATGGTGATGGGCGCGCCCTTCGGCACGCGGATCACACCGATTTCGTCGGTAACGCCACCAAGGGTCTGCGCGGCCATGGAGGGCGCGGCCAGCGCGATTGGCATCGCGCCGATCAAGCCTGCGAGCGCGAGAGAGCGCGCCGTTGCTGCGAGTGGAAGTCGTGTCATACGCAGTACCCCATTGTTGAAAGCCCCCCTGTTTATGTGGGCCGCGAACCCTAACAGGCGTAGCAAGCCACATGCCATTGATTCCGCAAGTCCCTCGAGTTTTGCCGGGCCCGCGCGCCTCCGGCCTGGACTGCCGCCGTTCGCGGCAACGTGCGCCGCGGACGCGCCGCGGAGCGGAAAGGACTGCCGGGGCGCGCGCCGGCGCGCCGGTTCACAGGTTTGCACTTCGCGGCAGAAACTGCGTACAGTTTATTCAGGATGAGGCCGGATTGCGCATCCGGGGGTGACAGGAAAGCAGGCAGCCCCCTAGGCTCCGGAGTTGGCAGAGGCGAAAAAAGATTTGAAAGATTCGCATGTGACCTTGCTCGAAACCTCCTCCGATACGCCTGAAGCCGGGCGGACCGGCCTGCGCCGTCCGGCCGACAGCGTGTTGCGCGCCTATGCGGCGATACGCGCCTTGGTTGTGGAATTCCGCCTGAAGCCGGGCGAACGGGTGAACGAGTTCCAGCTTGCGCGCCAGCTTGGCCTGAGCCGCACGCCGGTGCGGGAGGCGCTCAATCGCCTCGCCAGCGAGGGATTTCTCGACCTTACGCCCAACCGCGGCTTCTTCTTCCGGCCGCTCGATATCGCTGCGCTCGTGCACTTCTACGAACTGCGCGGGGTGCTCGAACGCGGCGCCTTCGTGCTGGCCTGTCAGCGCGCCTCCGATGAGGCGATCGAGGAGCTGGCGACGTATTGGGACAAGGTGCTGGCGCAGTACGGCAAGGCCGAGCCCGACTGGCGGCTGGACGTGGACGAGGAATTCCACCGCAGGCTCGCGGGGCTGTCGGGCAATCCGGAGTTCGTGCGCCAGATCGAGGCGATCGACGCGCGCATCCGCTTCGCCCGCCGCACCGAGATCGCGCACAGTCCCCGGGTGGTTCACATGCTGCCCGATCACGCGCGGATCATCGCGCTGCTGCGTGCCCGCGCCGCGGATGCGGGCGGCGCCCTGCTGGTCGAGCACATCTCGCTGTCGGTCGAAGAAGCCGGCATGGTGCTGGCGGAGGCGCTGGTCGGCCTGCACCAGGAGCCGGCCGGCTGAACCCCGCCGTCTGAACGCCGCGCGATCCGCGCGGCGCGATAGCATGTGGCTTGCCTTCTCACCGGCGTTGAGACGTCAATGTCGCGCCCGGGCTGTCCGGGCTTGCGCACGACGCGCCGCGTTGCGAGGGTTTCGGGAATGACCATCGTCTTTCACTCAGAACTCGACGATCCCGGGGAATGGCTGCCCCGGCTGCAGGCGCTGCTGCCTGATGAAACCTTCCGTGTCTGGCCGGACATCGGCGATCCCAAGGATGTCGAGATCGCGGTCATCTGGATCCCGCCCGAGGGCGCGCTGGCGAGCTTCACCAACCTGAAGGCCGTGCAGTCGCTGGGCGCGGGGGTGAACCACCTGCCGCTGCAAACCTTCCCGCCGCATGTGCGCATCGCCCGGCTGGTCGATAGCGGGCTTTCCGGCATGATGGCCGATTACGGCCTGTTCGCCGCGCTGCGCTACGCGCGCAACATCGACCACCACGAGCGGATGCAGCGCGAACGCACCTGGGACTGGGTGATGCCGCGGCTGCTGTCGTCCTGCCCGGTCGGCGTGATGGGGCTCGGCGTGATCGGCGGCGCGACGGCGAAGAAGCTCGCGCTCAACGGCTTCCCGGTCAGCGGCTGGGCGCGTTCGCGCAAGGAGATCGAAGGGATCACCTGCTACGCCGGCGAGGAAGAGCTGCCGAAGTTCCTCTCCGAGATCCGCGTGCTGATCAACCTGCTGCCGCTCACCGCGGAAACCGAGGGCGTGCTGAGCGCCAAGCTGTTCGCCATGCTGCCGAAGGGCGCGTTCGTGGTGAACATGGGGCGCGGCGGGCACCTGGTGGACGCCGACCTGATCGCCGCGATCGACAGCGGACATCTGGGCGGCGCGACGCTCGACGTGTTCCGCCCCGAGCCGCCGCCTCCCGAGCATCCGTTCTGGACCCACCCGCGCATCCTGATGACGCCGCACATCGCGGGCACGGGCGATCCCGACAGCGCGGCGCAGGTGGTTGCGGAGAACATCAAGCGCGCGAAGCGCGGCGAGCCGATGATGAACGAAGTCGACCGTGCCCGCGGGTACTGACCGGCCGCGGGTCCTCCGGGGCGGGCTGGTTGCCGATGCAACCGGCTTCCTCGGCCCCGCCGACATCCTGATCGCGGGCGATGCCATCGCCGCGGTCGGGACGCCGGGGATGGCGGCGCCCGAGGGCGCGGAGACGATCGACGCATCCCGGATGCTGCTGCATCCGGGGCTGATCAACGCGCACACGCATGGGCACGGCAACCTGACCAAGTCGGCGGGTGACCGCTGGACGCTGGAGCTGCTGCTCGCCTCCGGGCCCTACATCACCAATTTCCGCACCGCCGAGCACAAGCGGCTGACCGCGATGATCGGCGCGGCGGAGATGGTGCTGAAGGGCTGCACAGCCTGCTACGACCTGTTCGTGGAAATCCCCGGCCCGACGCAGGACGGCATCGCCGCCGTGGCCGAGGCCTATGATGCGGTCGGGATGCGCGCCGTCATCGCGCCGATGCTGGCCGATATGACGGTGTACGAGGCGGTACCCGGACTGTACGACGCGATGCCCGCCGCGCTGCGTCCCGCGCTGGATGCGCTGCGCTTGCCCGACTGGGCGGAGACGATGGCGCGGATGCGCGGGCTGCTGACTGATTGGAGTTTCGACAGCGACCGCCTGCGGCTCGCGGTCGCGCCCACCATTCCGCTGCATTGCCGCGACGCGATGCTGGAATCCTGCCGCGACCTGGCGGACGAGTTCGATGTCGGCCTGCACATGCATGTGGCGGAATCCAAGGTGCAGGCGGTGGCGGGCAAGCAGCGCTACGGCCGTTCGCTGGTCGGGCATCTGGAGATGCTGGGGCTGCTGGGACCGCGCTTCACCGCCGCCCATGCGGTGTGGCTGGACGAGGACGACATCAAGCGGCTGGGGCGGCACGGCGCTTCCGCGGCGCACAACCCGGCGAGCAACATGCGGCTCGGCAACGGCGTCGCGGACGCGACCGCGATGCTGGCGCATGGCGTCAACCTCGGCATCGGCACCGACGCCGGGACGTGCGGCGACAACCTGAACATGTACGGCGCGATGCACTTCGCCGCCGCCGCCTCGCGCGTGCAGGGACCTGACCCGGATGCCTGGATCACCAGCCCGCAGGTCTTCGCCGCCGCCACCACGGGCAGCGCGCGGGCGCTCGGCTTCGATCGCATCGGCCGCATCGCGCCGGGCTACAAGGCAGATATCGTTTTCCTCGACCTGACCGCGCCGACGCTGATCCCGCTGCATCAGCCGGTCACGCAGCTTGTGCTGGCCGAGGACGGCACGAGCGTCGACAGCGTGATGATCGGCGGGCGCTTCGTGGTGCGCGGCGGCAAGCTGCTCACGGTCGATCTGCCGAAGCTCGCCCGCGCGGCCGCCGAGGCGCGGGCCGAGCTGGACGAGGCGGGGCGCGAGAAGCGTGCGCTGTTCGATGCGGTGGCGCCCATCGTCTCGGATTTCTGCCCGGCGCTCGCGCGCACGCCCTGGCACATCAACCGCTATTGCGGCTGCAGCCAGTGATCCCGGTGATCCCGTTCGAGGGCGTGCGGCAGGGCGACGAAGCCACGCTGCGCTGCACCGCGGAGGCGATCCGGGCGGCGTGCCTCGACAGCGGCTTCTTCTACCTGAGCGGCCACGGCGTGCCCGAGGTGGTGATCAAGACGGCGCGGGCGGAGGCGCTGGCGTTCTTCCGTCAGCCGCTGGAGGTGAAGCGGCTGGCGAAGGTGAACATGCGCCACCGCGGATTCAACGCGCTGGGCGATGCGCTGATGTACGAAGCGCGGAAGCCCGACTACAAGGAATTCTTCAGCATGGGCCTCGATCTTCCGGAAGACGATCCGGATGTCATGGCCGGGGAGAAGCTGCGCGGGCCGAACAACAGGCCCGCCGGCATGCCCGCCTTCCGCGCGGCGATGGAAGCGTACTACGAGGCGGTGGGCGCGTGCGGCGCGGACCTGATGCGGGCGGTCGCGGTCTCGCTTGGCGTGTCGCCGGATTTCTTCGCGGGCAAGTACCGCAAGCGCCTTCAACGCACGCAGGCGGTCTATTACCCGCCGCAGCCGGCCGATGCCGGCGACGATCAGTTCGGCGTCGCGCCGCACACAGATTTCGGCTGCATCACCCTGCTGTGGCAGGACGACACCGGCGGCCTGGAGGTGCTGGAGCGGTCGTCGCGGCAATGGATTCCGGCGCCGCCCATCCCGGGCACTCTGGTGGTCAACGTGGCCGATCTGCTGGCGCGCTGGACCAACGACCGCTACGCCTCGACCCCGCACCGGGTCATCAACCGTTCAGGGCACGAACGGATGTCGATCGCGACATTCTACGATCCCGACTACAAGGCGCTGGTCGATCCGGCGGATTTCGGAACCCCGCGCGAGGCGTGCCGGTACGAGCCTATCCTGGCGGGCGAGCACATCGTGGGGCGGATCGAGCGATCCTTCGGCTACCGGAAGAACGCGGCGGCGGCGGAATAGGGGCGGCAGCCCGGGAGGGACCTGGCCATGCGGGTCGCGGTGATCGGGGCGGGCGTCGTGGGGGCGAGCGCGGCCTGGTGGCTGGCGCGGGCGGGCGCTGAGCCGGTGCTGATCGATCCGGAGGCGGAAGGCCGCGCGACCGCGGCGGGCGCGGGCATCGTGGTGCCCTGGGCGCGGACGCATCAGCCCGATCCGGACTGGCATCGCCGCGGCGCGGCGGCAGGGCGCTTCTATCCGGAGATGATCACGGCACTAGGCGAGGATGGCGAGACCGATACCGGCTACGCGCGTTGCGGCGCGATGATCGTGGACGCCGATCCGGCGGTGCTGGACGGGATCGAGCGGGACCTGATCGCGCGGCACGCCGAGGCGCCCGGCATGGGCGGCATCGCGCGGCTCGATCCGGCACAGGCGCGCGCCGCCTTCCCGCCGCTGCATCCGGCGATGAGCGCCATCCATGTCGAGGGCGGCGCGCGCGTCGATGGGCGCCGGCTGGCGGCGGCGCTGCGGCGCGCGGCGGCGCGGCGCGGCACGACGGAGATGCACGGCGCGGCACGGCTGATCCGGCGGCCCGGCGGCACCGGTGTGCAGGTGGACGGCACGGATGTGCCGGCGGACGCCGTGCTGGTCGCGGCGGGCGCCTGGAGCGCGGCCCTACTGGCTGAGATCGGGTTGCGGCTGCCTGTCGCGCCGCAGCGCGGCCAGATCGTGCATCTTCGGGCCGATACAGACACGTCCGCCTGGCCCGCGGTGCTGCCGCTGCCGATCGCGGTGTCCTACCTGGTGACGTTCGAGGGCGGCCGCGTCGTGGCGGGCGCAACGCGGGAGACCGGTTCGGGCTTCGACTACCGGCTGACCGCGGCGGGGCAGGCGCAGGTGCTGGCGGATGCGCTGCGCGTCGCGCCGGGGCTCGGCGGGATGGGGGTGATCGAGTGGCGCATCGGCTTCCGCCCGCTCGCCGACGACCTTCTGCCGCTGCTCGGTCCCGCGCAGGGCGTGCCGGGCCTGTTCGTGGCCACAGGCCTCGGCGGCGGCGGCCTGACCTTGGGACCGCTCAGCGGCCGGCTGATCGCCGAGGCCATCCTGGGCCAGCCGCCACTGCTCGACCTTGCGCCGTTCGCGCCTTTGCGCGGCGGAATGCCTGGCGGCTAGCGGCCAGGCGCGGCGTTGGCCGTCTGCGCGGCGCCTGGCGGGATCACACGTCCACTTCCTCCACCGCGCGGGCATGTTCCTGGATGAAGCGGAAGCGCAGTTCGGGCTTGCGGCCCATCAAGCTCTCGACCAGGTCGTTGGTGCGCGCGCGCATCTCGGGCGGCGCCACCACCTTCAGCAGCGTGCGCTTGGACGGGTCCATCGTGGTTTCCTTGAGCGCGGACGGCGGCATTTCGCCGAGGCCCTTGAATCGGCTGATCTCGATCTTGGCGCCGGACTTGAAGTCCGACTTCAGCCGCCGCTCGCGGTCGTCATCGTTCATGGCGTAGACGGATTTCGCGCCCTGCGTGAGGCGGTACAGCGGCGGCTGGGCGAGATAGACATGGCCGTGGCGGACCAGTTCGGGCAGTTCGCGGTAGAAGAAGGTCATCAGCAGCGAGGCGATGTGCGCGCCGTCCACGTCCGCGTCCGTCATGATGATGACGCGGCCGTATCGCAGCTTGTTGCGGTCGAAACGCTCGCCCACCCCGCAGCCGAGCGCCTCGATCAGGTCCTTCAGTTCCTGGTTCTGCCGCAGCTTGTCGGCCGACGCGCTGGCGACATTCAGGATCTTGCCGCGCAGGGGCAGCACCGCCTGGGTTTCGCGGTTGCGCGCCTGCTTGGCCGAGCCGCCGGCGCTGTCGCCTTCGACCAGGAAAATCTCGGTCTCGGCCGCGTTCTCCCGCGTGCAGTCGGTCAGCTTGCCGGGCAGGCGCAGGCGCCGCGTCGCGGACTTGCGCGGGGTGTCCTTGGCGTCCTTCTTGCGCAGCCGCTCCTCGGCGCGCTCCACGGCGAAGGCGAGCAGGTTGTCGGCCTGCGCGGGGTCGCCGGCGAGCCAATGGTCGAAGCGGTCGCGCAGCGCGGTTTCCACCAGGCGCGACGCCTCGGGGCTGGTCAGCTTCTCCTTCGTCTGGCCCTGGAACTGCGGGTCGCGGATGAAGACCGAGAGCTTCGCGGCCATCGGGCCGAGCAGGTCCTCGGCCTGCACCTGCGCCGCGCGGCGGTTGCCGCGGTGCTCGCCCCAGGCGCGCAGGCCCTTGGTGAGCGCGGCACGAAACCCGGCCTCGTGCGTGCCGCCGAGCGGGGTCGGCACGGTGTTGCAGTAGGAATGGAGGAACCCGTCGGCGTCCTCCAGCCATGAAACCGCCCATTCGGTGCGGCCGGCGCCGCCGGGCAGGTCGGCCTCGCCCGCCCAGGGCTCGGGCAGCACGCGGGCGGCGTCGGCGATGTCCTCGCGCAGGCTGTCGGCAAGGCCGCCGGGGAAGTGCAGCACCGCCTCGGCGGGGGTGTCGTCCTTGACGCCGCGGCGCGCCGCCTCGGCGCAGGACCAGCGGATTTCGACGCCGCGGAACAGATAGGCCTTGGAGCGGCAGAGCCGGTAGAGCCTCGCCGGGCTGAACATCAGCGGGCCGAAGATCTCCGGGTCGGGCTTGAAGCTGATCGTGGTGCCGCGCCGGTTGTGGACCGCCCCCGCGTTCTCCAGCTTGGTCGTGGGCTTGCCGCGCGCGTAGGACTGTTTCCAGAGCGTGCGGTCGCGCGCGACCTCCACCTCCATCCGCTCGGACAGCGCGTTGACGACGGAGCTGCCGACGCCGTGCAGGCCGCCCGAGGTGGCGTAGGCCTTGCCGCCGAACTTGCCGCCGGAATGGAGCGTGGTGAGGATCACTTCCAGCGCCGAGAGCGGCTTGAACTTCGGATGCGGATCGACCGGGATGCCGCGTCCGTTGTCGCGGATGGTCAGCAGGTTGTCGGCGTCCAGCGCCACGTCGATGAAGCTCGCGTGGCCCGCCACCGCCTCGTCCATCGCGTTGTCGAGGATCTCGGTGGCGAGGTGGTGCATCGCCGCCTCGTCGGTGCCGCCGATATACATGCCGGGCCGGCGGCGGACGGGCTCCAGCCCCTCCAGAACCTCGATGTCCTTGGCGGAATAGGCGGCGTCCGGGGCGCCAGCCTCGGCC
>JAFEFJ010000137.1 GCA_018240635.1 Pseudomonadota bacterium
GCGCCGCGGCCGAAATTCAGCATCTGGAAGGCCTGGCGATAGACCAGCAGCGGCAGGGTCTGCGTGCCGATGCCGGGGCCGCCGCCGGTCATCAGGAAGATCAGGTCGAATTCCTTGAAGTCCCAGATCGCGCGCAGCAGCGCGACGATCGCCAGCACGCCGGCGATCTGCGGCAGCGTGATGTCGGTGAACTGCGCGAAGCGGGATGCGCCGTCGATCCGCGCCGCCTCATACAGCGCGGTGGGAATCGATTGCAGCCGCGCCAGCACGGCGATGACGACGAAGGGGAAGAACTTCCAGGTGCCGACGAGAACGATGCTGATCATCGCGTCCGGCATCTGCGACAGCCAGGCGACCGGATGCGCCACGACGCCGAGCCGCATCAGCAGCACGTTGAGGAAGCCATACAGGTCGTTGAACAGCCAGCGCCAGACCAGAACCGCGACGGCGGTGGGCAGCAGGTAGGGAAACAGCACGAGCCCGCGCGCGAAGGCGCGGCCGAGGAACGATCCGTGCATCAGCAGCGCGACCGCGACGCCGACGACGACCTGCAGCAGCACGGCGCTCGCGGTCCAGATCAGCGTGTTGACGAAGCTGGTCCAGAATGCCGGATCGCCCAGCAGGGCGGCGTAGTTGTCGAAGCCGATCCATGTGCTGCGCAGCGTCAGCGCACTGGTGCGATGCAGGCTCAGCCAGAAGCTCTGCATCATCGGGTAGAAGATCAGCACGCCGAACAGCAGCACGCTCGGCGCTACCAGGATCGCACCTGCGGCCTGGCCGCGCGCCGAGCGCGACAGCATCATCCCTTCATGATCTCCGCGATCTTGTCGGCGCCGCGCGCGGCCGCGGTGGCAGGGGCGACCTTGTCCACCACGACGGCCTGCACCGTCTCCGCCAGCACGCCGCTGTTGAAGATGTTGCCGGCCTTCAGGTTGTAGGGGCTCTTGTCGGTCTCCTGCACCAGGTTCCGCGCGGCGGCGGTGCTGGCCATCATCTGCTCCACCTGCGGGCGGAACTTCTGCATCAACGGCTGATCGAAGAAGGCGGGCGAGGCGGCGATGGATTTCAGCGAGGGCAGGTTGTGGCCCGGCGCGGTGTGCAGGAACTGCACGTAGTTCTTCGGCTCGAACAGCGCGATCGCCAACTTCTTCGCGCCGTCCACGTTCGCCGCGCCGCGCGGGATGAACAGCGAGTTGAACGCGCAGTCGAAGGCCGGGCGGCCGGTGGCGCTGTACGGGTAGGGCACCACCGAGATGTCATCCAGGATCTTCGGATTCTGCGCGGCGACGACGGCGATCGGCCGGCCGGTGTAGGGCGCCATCGCGGCGCGGCCGGTGACGAAGGAGTTCAGCACCTCGCCCCAGGAATAGCCGGTGGCGCCGGTCGGGGCGTAGGCGATGATCTCGCGCAGGAATTCCAGCGCCGTCACGGTGGCGGGCGAGTTGAAGCCCACGCTCATGTCCGGGTTCACGATCAGCCCGCCCGCCTGATGCACGAAGTTCACCATCATCGTGCTGGTCATGGACGTGCGGCCGAAGGGCAGGCTGTTGCCGTAGATGTCGCCCTTGGTCATCGCCTTGGCGGCGGCAAGCTGCTCGGTCCAGGTCTTCGGCGGCGCAGCGATCCCGGCCTGTTCGAGAAGATCCTTGCGATACCACAGATTGCTGCTGGTCTGGTTGTTCAGCGTGGCCGCGATGTAGTGGCCCTTGTACTTGTACACGTCGCGCATGGCGGGGAAGAAGTCGTCCTCGCCCACCGCCTTAACCACGTCGTCGAACGGCTCCAGCAGATCGTCGGCGGCGAGCGTCGCGACCGAGTAGGCCTGCACGTACGAAACCAGATCGGGCAGGTTGCGCGCCGCGTATCCGGCCGTCAGCTTCGGCCATACGTCGTCATCGGAATAAAGCTCGATGGCGACGGTGTATTGCGGGTTCTGCTGCTCGAACCGCCCGAAGATGTCCTTCCACGCCGCCATCTGCACGGGCGCGCCCTGGCTCGTCCAGAAGCGCAGCGTGGTCTTCTTCGCCTGCGCATGCACCGCGGGGGCCGCAAGCGTCGCCGCAAGCGGCGCGGCGGCGGCGGCGCGCAGCAGGCTACGGCGCGGAAGCAGCGAACGCGGCGGCCGTCCGGCGGGAGAGTGGGCCATGGAGCGTCTCCTGGTTTGAAACGAGCATTTGCATACAAAACGTTGCTCTGCGGACGGCTGTCAATCGCGAAGCGGGAGGCAGCGTCGTATTTCGTGAAATGCCCTGCCCACGCGAGGGATTACTCGGTCTGCGGCGTTTTGCGGGCTGGCCAGGTTCGTTGACATACAAAACAGTGCGCCATAGAACGGCGATCCGCCGCTAGCCGCGCGGCGGCGCTCATGCCGTTGCAGGGAGACCCTCCGCTATGACGCTTGCCCGGCTCGTGGGACGGATGATCGTGGCGTGCATGCTGTTCGCGCTGCCGCACGCGCGCGCGCAGGCGCAGCCGGCGTCCGTGTGGGACCAGATAGCGAAATCGCAGGTCCTGCATGTGGGCCTGATCCCGAACCGCCCGCCGTACCAGTGGGAGAAGGACGGCAAGAACGCGGGCTTCGCGATCACGATGGGCGAAGACCTCGCCGATGCCCTGTCCAAGGCGATGGGCAAGCCCGTCCGCATCGACTACGTCACCACCACCTGGGGCACGCTGGTGCTGGACATCCAGGCGGGCAAGATCGACGTGTTCTTCGGCATGGTCGCGAGCGAGGAGCGCAAGAAGGCGATCGCCATGTTCGGGCCGATGTATTCCGTGCCCGTGGTCGCGGTGAATCGCGAAGGGTTCCAGCCCGGCGACACCTGGGCCAGCTACGACACCGCGGGCGCGCGCATCGCCACCATCATGGGCACCGCCGACGAAGCGGCGGCGCGGCAGTTCCTTACGCACGCGACGCTGCGCAGCTTCAAGAGCCTGGCGGAAGCCTCGCTCGACGTCAGTTCGCGCAATTCGGATGCGATGATCACGTCGCTGCTGATCGCGCTCGATGCCAAGCGCAAGAATCCGGTGTTTGCCAACGTCACCCTGTTGCAGCCGGTGCAGGCGTTCCCCTCGGGCGGCGGATCGCCCAAGGACGCCGACGGGCACTTCGCCGCCTTCACGCAGACCTGGTCGGAGCAGTATCGCACGAGCGGCAGGACGCAGCAGGTGATCATGGAGGCAATCGAGCAGGCCGGGCTTTCAGTGAAGGACCTGCCGCGCGGCGTGCAGTTCTGACGCCGCCTGCGCGCCTTACTCGGGCCGAAGCCCCTCGGTCTGTGGCAGCACGACTGCGCCAATCTCCAGGAGCCGCGCGCGTTCGTCGGCCGTGATGCCGAAGCGCGCCAGCACGGCGTCGCCGTCTTCGCCCAGCGCGGGCGGCGGGCGGTCGATGTCCGGCCCGTCCCGGTCTGCGCGATAGGCTGCCACCGGTACGGTGAGCCGGCCTGCCTCGGCCGCCGGATACGCGATCTGCGTCACCGTGCTGCGCGCGGCGGCGGCAGACTCCTCCAGCGCCTCGGCCAGCGTGCGCACGTGCGCGACCGGCACCTCGGGCGTCAGCAGGGTTTCCCAATGCTGCGCGTCGCGGCGCTTGATTTCATCCGCAAGCTCCGCCGCCAGCGCCGCGCGGTGCGGGTCCTGGCGGCGGACATCGGCAAAGCGCGCATCGCGCAGCAGATCCTCGCGCCCCAGTTTGCGGCACAGCGCCTCGAATTGGCGCTGGGTGCAGGCGCCCAGCATCAGCAGCGCGCCGTCCGCTGCCTCGTAGCAGCTCGCGCCGGCCAGGGCGTGCTCGTTGGCATGCAGCCGCGGCGCCTTGCCCGCATTCACCAGCGACGAGATCACCGGGCTCATGAGCATGAACGCCGTGTCCAGCATCGACACGTCCAGATATTGGCCCGCGCCGAACCGCTCCCGCCGCGTCAGCGCCGCCGCGACGGCGAAGGCCGCCATCGTGCCCGACGCATAGTCCAGCACCGGCGCACCGGCTTTCAGCGGGCCGGAGGAAGCGGTGCCCGTCATCGCCATCAGGCCGCTGAACGCCTGCACGACGTTGTCGTAGACCGGCCGTTCGCTGAGCGCGCCGTCCTGTCCGTATCCGCTGAGCGAGCAGTACACCAGCCGCGGATTGCGCGCCGACAGCATGGCGTAACCGAGCCCGAGCGCATCCATCACGCCGGGGCGGAAATTCTCTACCACCACCTCGGCGGTTTCCGCCATGCGCCGCGCCAGGGCCGCCCCCGCCTCGGTCTTCAGGTCGATGCAGATCGACTGCTTGTTGGCGTTCTGGCAGGCGAAATGGTCGCCCATCAGAGCGCCGCGCAGCGCATCGTCGCCGCCGCGTCCGCGCAGATAGTCGCCCACGCGGGGCGCTTCCACCTTGATGACCTCGGCGCCCAGAAGCGCGAGCTGATAGGTGCAGAACGGCCCTGCGATCACGTGCGTGAAGTCCAGCACCGTGATGCCGTCGAACGCCTTCACCGGTCGGCCATCCTGGTTTCCAGCCGCTTCATCAGCATCGTGACAGGACTGATCAGAAGGAAATAGAGCAACGCGACGAAGGTATAGGACTCCAGAGGCCGGTAGGTCTGCGATGTGAGTTCCGAGCTGGTGTACATCAGGTCGGGCACCGCGACGACGTAGAGCAGCGCGGTGTTCTTGATCTGGATCACCACCTGGTTCGACAGCGGCGGCACCATGCGCCGGATCGCCTGCGGCAGGATCACCTTGGTCATCAGATGCACGCGGTGAAGCCCCAGGGCGCGGCCCGCGTCCCACTGCCCCGCATCGATCGAGATGATGCCACCGCGAAAGATCTCGGCGCAGAACGCCCCCATATAGAGCGTCAGGCCGAGGCCGGCGGCGAACCAGGAGTTCAGCTGATAGCCCGTCAGGATCGGCAGCGCGTAGTAGAACCAGATGATCTGAACCAGCACCGGCGTGCCGCGGAAGACCGACACGTAGGCCTTGGCGGGATAGCGAAGCAGCCTGCGCCGCGACAGGAGCAGCCCGCCGCAGGCCAGGCCGATGATCATTCCCCCCGCAATCGTGCCGACCGAATAGCCGACCGTGACGCCGATGGCGGCCAACCACTGGGACGGCCGCAGGATCGCTGCCCAATCGAACTGGTAGGCCATCGCCGCGCGCCTTCCCCGCCTGTCGCCGCGGCCGGGTGGATGCGTGTCGTGGCGCTGCGATGGCGCCGTGCGTCCTGCCCCGAAGCGGTCCGGTTTATGTTTTACATATGGACGACGAATTTGTATATGTAAATCCATTGCAGCGGACGGCGGCCTCGAACGCGGCGCCGCGCGCGTCCTCCCTCCGCTCACGCCGTTCCGATTGCAGAAAGGATATGCAGCCGATGCCGCCGATCCGCCGACGCGATGCGCTGTCCGTCCTCGCCGCCTCGGGCCTGGCGCTCGCCCGCCCGTCGCGCGCGCAGGGCGCGTCCACCTGGGACCAGATCGCCGCCAGTGGCACGCTGCGGATGGGGCTGATCCCCGGCCGCGCGCCCTATCAATGGCTGGAGGACGGCAAGGTCAAAGGCTTCATCGACACGATGAGCCGTGATTGCGCGGCCAAGCTGAGCGCGAAGATGGGCAAGCCCATCGCGGTGGAGTACGTCACCACCACCAACCAGACGACCATCCTGGACCTGCAGGCGAACCGGATGGACGCTTTCATTCCGCTCACGGTCACGCCGGAGCGCCGCGCCGCCATCGACATGTTCGAGCCGCTGTATCTGATGCCGGTCGTCGCCTTCAACCGGAAGGGCTTCGATCCCGGCCCGAACTGGGAGGATTACAACAAGCCCGGCACGCGCATCGCCGTGGTGATGGGCACGACCGACGAGCTGGCTGCCCGCAGGCGCCTGACCGCCGCGACGATCCGCAGCCTGAAAAGCACCAGCGAGGCGATCCTGGAAGTGCAGGCGGGCCATTCCGACGCCGTCGTGATGGGGCTTCTGCTCGGCCTGGTTGGCGTGAAGAACAACGGCAACCTCGGCGCGATCACGCTGCTGCAGCCGCTGGCTGCGCCGCCCTCGGGCGGCGGCACGCGCAAGGACGGCGACGGACGCTTCGCCGCGTTCATGCAGGAATGGACGACGGGATTCCATGACGCAGGCGGATCGACTTCGGCCATCCTGGCGGCGATGAAGGAAGCCGGGCTGGACGTGGGAAGCATCCCGGCAGGGGTGAAGTTCTGAGCCGCCCGGCCCGCCGCGCCGTGCGCCGCCGGTGGCCGCGCGGTCCGGCATCATGTACACCCACCGCCGAAATCCCCTGCCGGCGCCAGCGTCGTCCGGCCAGCCAGGAGTCTCGATGACGGACGCCGATCCCGATGCCGTGCACCGCAACCATGATGTCTATTTCGTCCCAGGATTGCAGCGCGGGCTGATGGTGCTGGAGGCGATCGCCGCTGCCGGCCGGCCGCTCAGCGTCTCCGAGATCGCAACCGAGCTGTCGCTCGCGCGGTCGTCGGTGTTCCGCCTGGTCTACACGCTGCGTCACATGGGCTTCCTGGAAGGCACCGAGGGAACCAAGCTGTTCGCGCTCGGCCCGCGCGTGCTGAACATCGGCTTCGCCTTCCTCGCGTCGCGCGACATCATCGAAGTCGCCCGGCCCGAGCTGGAGCTTCTGCGCGATCATACCGGCGTGTCCAGCCATCTCGCGATCCGCGACGTGCGCGACGTGCTGTTCCTGAGCTGCGTGCAGACCCGCTCGGGCTTCCTGTCCAACATGAACGTGGGCACGCGGATGCCTGCCTACGCCACGCCGATGGGCTGGCTGCTGCTGGCCGACATGCCGAGCCGCGAGATCGCGACGAT
Source organism: Pseudomonadota bacterium (assembly GCA_018240635.1). Classification (GTDB taxonomy): domain Bacteria; phylum Pseudomonadota; class Alphaproteobacteria; order Acetobacterales; family Acetobacteraceae; genus JAFEFJ01. Next base: position 6,830 of record JAFEFJ010000137.1, read on the forward strand.
GTACGAGGGCTTGGCCCTCGCGCCGCTCACGGAGCAGACGCCGCGCAGCATTCCGGAGCTGACGCATCGCATCGCCGATGCGATCTCCACCGGCTACGTCGTCAGCCGCGGCATCATGGAAGCGGGCGGCAGCTCGGTCTCGGCGCCGGTGTTCGACAAGTCCGGCAAGGTGGTGGCCGCGATCGACATCTCCGGTCCCGACAGCGCGTTCGAGCCGGAGCGGCTGGATAGTTTCTACGTGCCCGAAGTCGTCGCCGCCGCGGCGCGCATTTCGGCGCGGCTCGGCTACGCGCGCCGCTAGGCTGCCTGGCGCGCGGCGAGCGTCTCGCCCAGCGCGCTGTCCAGCATTTCGACCAGTGCCGCGATCTCCGCCTCCGTGACGATATAGGGCGGCGCGAGAAGCACGTGATCGCCGTTCACCCCGTCGGCGGTGCCGGCGGAGGGGTAGCAGATCAGCCCGTGCCGCTGCGCCGCGCGCTTGATGGAGGCAGCAAGGTTCATCGCCGCCGGGAAGGGCCGCTTGCTCGCGCGGTCCTCGACCAGCTCCAGGCTCCAGAACAGGCCGCGTCCACGGATGTCGCCGACATTCGGATGCGCCCCGAAGCGCGCGCGCAATGCGGACTCCAGCACGCGGCCCATCGGCGCGACGCGGGCCAGCACGCCGTCCTCCTCCAGCACGTCCAGCACGGCGAGCGCCGCGGCGCAGCCGACGGCGTGGCTCATGTAGGTGTGGCCGTGCGCCAGCATCCCGCTGCCCGCCTCGATCGGTGCGACGACCCGCTCGCTCGCCAGCAGCGCGCCGATCGGCTGGTAGCCGGCGCCAAGGCCTTTGGCGATGGTGATCAGATCGGGCGTGACGCCCTCGTGCGCCATCGCGATCAGCGTGCCGCAGCGTCCCATGCCGCACATCACCTCGTCGGCGATCAGCAGGATGCCGTAGCGGTCGCAGATCTCGCGGATGCGGGCGAAATAGCCGGCGACAGCGGGCACGCTTCCCAGCGTGGCGCCCACCACCGGCTCGGCGATGAAGGCGGCGACGGTTTCGGGTCCGAGGCGCTCGATCTCGGTGGCGAGCGTATCGGCCGCGCGCACTCCGTATGCGGCCTCGGTCTCGCCGGGCGCGCGGTGGCGGTAGGGATGGCAGGGCGCGACATGCGCGACATCCATCAGCATCGGCTGGTAGATGCGCTTGCGCCCGGCATGGCCCCCGGCGGCGAGCGCGCCGAGCGTGTTGCCGTGATAGCTGCCCTGGCGGGAAATGACGCGGAACCGCCCGGGCTCGCCCTTCTCCACGAAATGCTGGCGAACCAGCTTCAGCGCCGCCTCCACCGCTTCCGATCCGCCGCCCAGGAACGCCGCGCGCCCGGCGCCGAAACCGGGCGGGGCGCGGTCGATCAGCCGATGCGCCAGCGCCTCGGCCGGGGCGTTGGTGAAGAACGAGGTATGGGCGAAGGGCAGCCGCGCCACCTGCGCCTGCACGGCCGCGACCACGCGCGCGTTGCTGTGGCCCAGGCACGAGACCGCCGCCCCGCCCGAGGCGTCGAGGTACCGGCGTCCGTCCGCATCGATCAGGGTGCAGCCCTCGCCCGCGACCACGGTGGGCGGGGTCCATCCCAGCGCGCGCTGCAGGACGGCGCTGGGGCGGTTGGCGCGCGGGGTTTCGGGCATCGGGGCGGCCTTGTCTGGAACGGCAGATTTGTTGACAGACAAAACACACAACCATATAGAAAACAAGGTTGGCGGCGCGGGACGCCGGGCGCATGCTGCGCGGCCGCACGGTGCTGCTGGGCGGCCACCGGTTTTCGCAGGAGGGATCGCGCGCGCGTGTCACAGGCCGGCCGAGACCCGACGCCGCCATCCGCGGTTCCGACGCCGCCGCGCGACATCGTTGCGACGCTGTTCTCCCGCCTGCCGCCCGCGCTGCACTGGACCGGCGAGCCGAACGACTGGGTGCGCACCACGCGGCCCGGCCAGCGCCTGCATTCCTTTCTTGAAGGCGCCTGCCTGGATGCGCGCGGCGATCTGTGGCTCGTCGATGTGCCCTACGGCCGCCTGCTGCGGATCGACGCCGATGGCGCCTGGCATCTCATGCACGCCTATGACGGCGAGCCGCACGGCCTGGCGCTGCGTCCGGACGGCAGCTTCGCCGTGGCCGACTATCGCCACGGGCTGATCGCCTTCGATCCCGCCACCGGCGCGCGCGAGACGCTGTGCGGCCGGGTCAATACGGAATCGTTCCGTGGCCTCGGCGACGTGAAGCGCGCGCCGAACGGCGATCTGTGGTTCACCGATCCGGGGCGCAGCTCGCTGTCCGATCCCACCGGGCGGCTGTTCCGCCTGCGCGCGGGCGAAACAAGGCCCGAGCTGGTGCTTGCGAACCTGCCCTATCCGAACGGCGTTGCGCTGAGCCCCGACGGCGTCTTCGTCTATGTCGCGGTCACGCGCGGCCAGGCGGTCTGGCGGCTGCTCGCCGATGCGCCCGATCCGGTCTTCCCGATGGCGGGCGTGTTCGCTCATCTGTCTGGCGGCCTGGGCCCCGACGGTCTCGCGGTCGGTCCGGCCGGGCAGGTCGCGGTGGCGCAGGCGCAGGCCGGGCGGGCCTACGTGTTCGATGCGCTTGGCGACCTGATCTTCCGCATCTTCCTGCCCGAAGGACGCTGGACCACCTCGCTTGCCTTCTCCGCCGATGCGCGCAGCCTTCTGATCGTGGAGGCGCAGCACGGCGCGGTCTGGCGGGCGGCGCTGCCGCCATTCTGAATACGATCCGCCCCGCATACGATCCGCATCAGCGATCCCGAGGTATCCGATGACACGTCTGACCAAGGACCAGCTTCACGGCTTCCTCCCCGCCGTGGTCACGCCCTTCACCGAGAAGGGCGAGATCATGGAGGACGCGTTCACCCATATCGTCCGCTGGCTGATCGGCAACGGCGCGACCGGCATCTGCGTCGCGGGCGACAACGGCGAAAGCTGGACGCTCGACGTGGCGGAGCGCGCGCGGCTGACGCGGCTTGCGGTGGACGCGGCTGCGGGACGCGTGCCGGTGATGACCGGGGCCACCGCGCCGGGCGCCGCGCAGGTGCTGAAATACGCTCGCGCCGCGCAGGAAGCGGGCGCTGCGGGAATGCTGCTGATGCCGCAGACCTACGTGCTGAAGGCCACCCGCGCCGAATTGCTGCGCCGGTTCGAGACGGTGGCCAAGGGCATCGACATGCCGATCGTGCTCTACAACTCGCCGCGCCGCGCGGTGATCGATCTCGGCATCGCCGACCTCGACGCGATCATGGACGTCGCGCCCGTGGTGGGGATCAAGGAATCGAACCGCGACTTCTTCCACCACACGCATCTGCTGGCGAAGTTCCGCGACCGGCTTTCGGTGATGGTGGGGCCCTGCCACTACATCTTTCCGGGCATCGCGCTCGGCGCGCGCGGCTTCATCGCGACCGGGCCGGAGTTCATCGGCGCCGATGCCGGACGCATCGAGGCGCTGGCGCGCGAGGCGCCGGGGCCCGAGCAGGCGCGGCTGCATTACGCGCTCACGGTGATCTACGAAGCGCTGATGGGCATCGGCACGTGGCCCAGCGCGCTGAAGGCGGGGCTCAACCTGATCGGCCAGCCCGCGGGCGTGCCGCGCGATCCGGTGATGCCGTTGCAGCCCGCCGATCTCGACCGGCTGCGCGCCACCTTCGACCAGCTCGGCCTGCTCAAGGCATGACCGGCGGCCTGCGCATCGGGGGCGCGGACGCCGCCGCGCGGGCACGCATCCGCTTCGATGGCCGGGAGATCGAGGCGCGCGCGGGCGAGATGCTGGCGGCGGCACTCTGGGCCGCCGGCATCCGCGCGCTG
>JAFEFJ010000138.1 GCA_018240635.1 Pseudomonadota bacterium
GACGCTCAAGGGTTAACGGAGCGCTTCTTCTTTTTCGTCATGGCCCGCATGCGCGGGACATGACGAGGAGAGGAAGGGCCATGACGACGGGGAGGGCAGCGGGTTCCTACCCCTCCGCCACCTCCAGCGCCGCCTCGGCCTCCATCCATTCCGTCTCCGCCGCCTCTATCTCCCGCCTGATCGCGGCGAGCCGCGCATTCGCCGCCGCCACCTCGCCCGCCTTCCCCGCCGCGTACATGGCCGGATCGGCCAGCCGCGCCTCCAGCGCCGCGCGTTCCTGCGCCAGCTTCGCGATCCGCGCCTCGGCCTCCTTCGCCTGCCTGCGCAGCGGCGCCAGCGCCGCGCGGGCCTCGGCGCGTTCGCGGCGGGTGTCACGGCGCGTCCCCGCCTCGGCTCGCGGCCCCGTCGCCGTTCGCGCGCGTTCGGCCAGCAGCGTGCGGTATTCGTCGAGGTCGCCCGCATAGGGCCGCACCGTGCCGTCGGCCACCAGCCACAGCCGGTCGGCGACAAGTTCCACCAGATGCGGGTCGTGGGTGATCAGCAGCACCGCGCCGCCGAAATCCGCGAGCGCCTTCACCAGCGCCTCGCGCGCGTCGATGTCCAGGTGGTTGGTGGGCTCGTCCAGGATCAGCAGATGCGGCGCCTCGCGCGTCGCCAGCGCCAGCAAGAGCCGCGCCTTCTCGCCGCCCGAGAGGTTCGCAACCGGCGTCTCCGCCCGGTCGGCGTCCAGCCCGAAGCGCGCCAGTTGCGACCGCACCTGCGGGGGCGTGGCGCGCGGCAGGGCGCGGGCCATGTGATCGACGGGAGCTTCCGCCTCCACCAGTTCCTCGGCCTGGTGCTGCGCGAAATACCCCACGCGCAGGCGCGGGCCGCGCCGCACCTCGCCCGCCATCGGGTCGAGCCGTCCGGCGATCAGCTTCGCCAGCGTCGATTTGCCGTTGCCGTTCGCGCCCAGCAACGCGATGCGGTCGTCGGTGTCCACAGACAGCGACAGGCCGCGCAGCACCGGCGTGCCGTCGTAGCCGACCGAGACGCGGTCCAGCGCCAGGATCGGCGGCGCGATGCGCGGCGGTTCGGGGAAGGCGAAGCGGGTGGGCGCGTCCTCCACCACCGTCTCGATCACCGGCAGGCGTTCCAGCGCCTTGATGCGCGCCTGCGCCTGCCGCGCCTTGCTCGCCTTGTAGCGGAAGCGGTCGATGAAGGACTGGATATGCGCCCGCTCCGCCGCCACGCGCTCGGCGGCGCGCACCTGCTGCAACGCGCGCTCGGTGCGGATGCGCACGAACTCGTCGAACCCGCCGGGCGTGAGCGAGAGCTTGCCGCGATCGAGATGCGCGATCGCCTCCACCGCACGATCCAGCAGGCCGCGGTCGTGCGAGACCACGATGGCCGCGCCCGGAAACCGCGCGAGCCACCCCTCCAGCCACAGCGTCGCTTCCAGGTCCAGGTGGTTGGTCGGCTCGTCCAGCAGCAGCAGGTCGGGGGCGGCGAACAGGGCGGTCGCGAGCGCCACGCGCATCCGCCAGCCGCCGGAGTAGGAGGAGACGGGGCGGGATTGCGCCGCCTCGTCGAACCCCAGCCCCGCCAGGATCGCGGCGGCGCGGGCGGGTGCCGCGTCGGCGCCGATCGTGCGCAGCCGCTCGTGGATTTCCGCCAGCCGCATCGGCTCGGCGTTCTCGGCTTCGTGAAGCAGCGCCGCGCGTTCCGTGTCGCCCGCCAGCACGGTCTCCAGCAGCGAGGCGTCGCCGGACGGCGCTTCCTGCTTCACCTGCCCGAGCCGCGCGCGGGCGGCGAGGCGGATGTCGCCGCCGTCGGGCGTCAGCTCGCCGGAGATCGCCCGCAGCAGGGTCGATTTCCCCGCGCCGTTGCGGCCCACAAGGCCGATCCGCCTGCCGGCGTCCACCGTCAGGTCCGCGCCGTCCAGCAGGACGCGCCCGCCCATGCGGATGGTAAGGCCGGAAATGGCGAGCAGGCTCATGCGTTGGTGCCAGGGAACGTGTTGGGGATGGTGGTGCGGCCCCCGATGTGGCGCAACGCGGCCTAAGCGGCAAGCGGGGCCGGCCCAGCCCAGCCCCAGGCTTGCTGCGCTGCCGCGTAGCGTCTAAAGGCCCGGCGTCCAGAGACCCAGGAGCCCGGCATGGCCACCGAACGCACCCTTTCGATCATCAAGCCCGACGCCACGCGGCGGAACCTCACCGGCAAGGTCAATGCCTGCTTCGAGGAAGCGGGGCTGCGCATCGTCGCGCAGAAGCGCCTGCACCTGACCCAGGCGCAGGCCGAGGCGTTCTACGGCGTGCACCGCGAGCGCGGGTTCTTCAAGGACCTGGTGGCCTTCATGATCTCCGGCCCGGTCGTCGTGCAGGTGCTGGAAGGCGAAGGGGCGGTGGCGAAGAACCGCGAGATCATGGGCGCGACCGATCCCGCCAAGGCGGCGCCGGGCACGATCCGCAAGCTGTTCGCCGAGAGCATCGAGGCGAACTCGGTGCACGGCTCCGACAGCGCCGAGAACGCCGCCGCCGAGATCGCCTTCTTCTTCGCCGGCATCGAGATCGTGGGATGAACGCGCTGATCGCGCTCATCGGCCGGGTGCTGATGAGCGCGATCTTCATCGACAGCGGCTGGGGCAAGGTCACGCATTTCCAGCGCACCATCGGGCTGTTGGCCTCGCACGGCCTTCCCGTGCCGCCCGCCACCGCCGCCGGCGTGATCGCGATCGAACTACTGGGCGGGCTTGCGATCCTGGCAGGGTTCCGCACCAAGCCCGTCGCGCTGGGGATGGCCGCCTACTGCGTCGCCACCGCCTTCATCGCGCACTACCATCCTGGCGACACCAACCAGATGATCCACTTCATGAAGAACATCTGCATGGCCGGCGGCTTCCTGCAGTTGGCCGCCTGGGGCGCGGGCCGCTACAGCATCGACCGCCGTTAGCGCGATGCACCGTCTCTGGATCGGAACGGGCGCGCTCGCCGGGCTCGGCGCGGTGGCGATGGCCGCCTATGCCGCGCACGGCCTCGCCGGGGCCGACCCGGCGGTGCAGACCATGGTGCGCGACGCCGTGCAGATGCAGGGCTGGCACGCGCTGGCGCTGATCTTCTGCGGCCTGTGGGCGCCCCGCGCGGGCTGGCTTGGTCATGCCGCGGGCGCCGCCTTCCTGATCGGCCTGATCGCCTTCTGCGGCGGCGTCTATTCGCTTGCGCTGGCCGGCCTGCGCCTGCCCTCGGTCGCACCCACCGGCGGCACGGTGCTCATGCTGGGCTGGCTGCTGCTGTTCCTCTCCGCGCTGCGTCCGCGCCCCGCGCTGTAGTCACCCCATCGCGTGACGGCGCATGAACCAGCGTTTCACCGCATACACGAACCCCAGATACACCGCCGTCAGCCCCGCCAGCGCCGCCAGCAGCGCGGCCGGCAGCGGCACGAAGCCCAGCAGCGACGCGAGCGGCGAATAGGGCAGCGCCACGGCGAGCGCGAGCGCGCCGAGCGAAGTCGCGACCAGCGCCGGATGCGGGCGGTCGCCCGCCAGGTCGTCGGTGCGGATGACGAAGATCACCAGGATCTGCGTCATCAGCGATTCCACGAACCAGCCGGTGTGGAACAGCGCCTCGCTCGCGCGGAATCCCCACAGCAGCAGGGCGAAGGTCGCCATGTCGAACACCGAACTCACCGGCCCGAACACATACATGAAGGTGCGGATGAAACCGGTGTCCCAGCGGCGCGGGCGCGCGGCGGTGGCGTCGCTCACGCGGTCCAGCGGAATCGCCGTCTCCGACAGGTCATACAGCAGGTTGTTCAGCAGGATCTGCGTCGGCAGCATCGGCAGGAACGGCAGGAACAGCACGCCGCCCGCCATCGAGAACATGTTCCCGAAATTCGAGCTGGTGCCCATCATCACGTATTTCAGGATATTGGCGAAGGTGCGCCTGCCCTCGCGCACGCCGTCGGCCAGCACGCCGAGATCCTTGCGCAGCAGGATCATCGCCGCCGCTTCCTTCGCGACATCCACCGCCGTATCGACGGAAAAACCCACATCCGCCGCATGCAGCGACGGCGCATCGTTGATGCCGTCGCCCAGATAGCCCACCACGTGCCCCTTGCGGCGAAGGGCCGCGATGATGCGCGATTTCTGCGGCGGCGTGACGCGGCAGAACAGCGTCGTGGCGTCGAGCCGCGCCAGCAGCGCCTCGTCCGACAGCATGGCAAGCTCGGGGCCGGTCAGCGTGCCGGACACATCGAGCCCCAGCTCGGCGCAGACATGCCGCGTGACCAATTCGTTGTCGCCGGTGACGACCTTCACCCGCACGCCGAGCGCGGCAAGCTCAGCCAGCGCCTCGCGCGCCCCTTGCTTGGGCGGGTCGAGGAAGGCGAGGAAACCGGCGAAGACGAGATCGGTTTCGTCCGATACGTCCGCATGGACACGGTCGGGCGTTGCCTGCCGCCACGCCACGCCCAGCGCGCGGAACCCCTCCCGCCCCAGCGCGTCGAATGTTTCCTGCGCAACGGCGCGCGCCACCGCATCCAGCGGCGCCTGCGTCCCGTCGGCGCGGTCGTAGGCGGACGCCAGCGCAAGCACGTCCTCGGGCGCGCCCTTCACGATCAGGAGCCGCCTGCCCTCGCCTTCCGCGAGCACCGAGACGCGACGGCGCTGGAAGTCGAACGGCACCTCGTCGATCTTGCGCCAGCCCGAAAGATCGGGTGGGCCTTCCGCCAGGATCGCCTCGTCGAGCGGGCTTTTCAGCCCCGTCTCGTAGGCGGCGTTGATGCGCGCCAGCCGCAGCACCCCCGGACTGTCTTCGCCGTCGAGCGCGACCTCGCGGATCAGCCGGATGCGCGCTTCCGTGAGCGTGCCGGTCTTGTCGCTGCACAGCACGTCCATCGCGCCCAAATCGTCGATGGCGGATTGCCGCTTCACGATCACCTGCTTGCCCGCCATGCGGATCGCGCCATGCGCCAGCGTGACCGAAACGATCATCGGCAGCAGCTCGGGCGTGAGCCCGACCGCCAGCGCGACCGCGAACAGGAAGGATTCCAGCAGCGGGCGGTGGAACAGCAGGTTCACCAGCACCACGAACAGCACCAGCAGCACCGTCGCGCGCACGATCATCAGGCCGAAATCGCGGATGCCCAGCGCGAAGGCGGTGGGCGGCGGCGGCTTGCGCAACGCGCTCGCGATGGCGCCGAGCTGCGCGCGGCGTCCGGTCGCCACCACCAGGGCGTTCGCGGTGCCGCTCACCACGGAAGTGCCCATGAACACCATGTTGCGCGCGAACGCCGCGCCATCGGCGGCGGGCGGATCGAGCTGCTTCTCGGCGGGGAAGGCTTCGCCGGTCAGCAGCGCCTCGTCCACATACAGGTCGCGTAGCGCGATCAGCCGCGCATCGGCCGGCACGAGGTCGCCGGCCGCGAGCACGACGATATCGCCGGGAACGATCTCGCTCGCCGGCAGCTCGGCCTCGCGCCCGCCGCGCAGCACGCGCGCCGTCAGCGAGACCTGCGCGCGAAGCCGCTCGGCCGCGTTCTGCGCCTGCCGCTCCTGCAGCACGTCGAGCGCGACCGAGATCAGCACGATCACCGCGATGATGCCGAAGCTCGCCGCATCGCCCGTGAAGGCGGAGACGGCGGCGGCGAACAGCAGCACCAGAACCAGCGGATTGCCGAACCGCCGCAGCACGTCGCGCGCAAGGCCCGCGCGCCGCGCGCTGTCGATCCGGTTCGGCCCCACCCGCGCCAGCGCATCGGCAGCGGCGTCGGCGGAGAGCCCCATGGGCGAGGAGCCCAGACCGGTGAAAAGATCGTCGAGCGGCGCGGAAGCAAACTCCCCCTCCCCTCGCGGGAGGGGAGGAGGAGTGTTGCCGGGCATCGGCGCTCCTTATGCGACCCCGGCCAGCACCGCGTCGCACACCCGGTCCACTGCCTCGTTGGTCAGGTCGGGATGGATCGGCAGCGCCAGGATGCGGGTCGCGAGATCCTCCGAGACCGGCAGCGGCGCGCCGTCGTGCTGGTCGCGGTAGGCGGGCTGCATGTGCAGCGGGCGCGGATAGTAGATCGCGCTCGGCACGCCGCGCGCCTTCATCGCCGCCTGCACGCGGTCGCGCTGCTCGCCGTCCTTCAGCAGCACCGCGTAGATCGCCCATGCGCTCTCGCTGTCGGGCACGCGGTAGGGCGTGGTCACCGCATTGCCCAGCCGCGTGTCGTAGGCGCGCGCGATCCTTTCGCGCGCAACCAGTTCCTCGGGGAAGACGGTCAGCTTCGACAGCAGCACGGCGGCCTGCATCGAATCGAGCCGCCCGTTCATCCCCGTGCGCAGCACCTCGTAGCGCGTCGTGCCCTCGCCATGCGTACGCAGGCTGCGGTACAGCGCCGCACGGTCGGCGCTTTCGGTGAACAGCGCGCCGCCGTCGCCATAGGCGCCCAGCGGCTTCGACGGGAAGAAGCTCACCGCCGTCGCATCCGCCTCGCAACCGAGCTTCCGCCCGGCGAGCGAGGCGCCGAAGCTCTGCGCGCAGTCGTCCAGCGTGAACAGCCCCGCTTCGTCCGCGACGGCGCGCAGGGCGGGCCAGTCGGCGGGCTGGCCGAACAGATCGACGCCGATCAGCGCGCGGGGCCTGAGCTTGCCCGCCCGCCGCACGGCGGCGATGCGGTCGCGCAGCGCGGCGGGATCGATCTGGAAGCTGCGCGGATCGACATCGACGAACACCGGCGTCGCCCCCAGCACCAGCGGCACTTCGGCGGTGGCGGTGTAGGTGAAGGCGGGCAGGAACACCGCATCACCTGGGCCGATGTTCTCGGCCATCATGGCGATCTGGATCGCGTCGGTTCCAGATGAAACCGAAACGCAATGCGCCGCGCCGCAATAGGTGGCGAGCGCGGCCTCAAGCTCGGCCACTTCCGGCCCCAGGATGAACTGGCAATGCGCCAGCACCGCGTCCAGCCGGCGGCGCAGGTCGTCGGCGATGCGCGCCTGCTGCGCCTTCAGGTCGAGGAAGGGGATCGGCGGCGGGGCGGCGTTGTCATTCATGGCGGCGGTTCTTCCTGTCACGCGCGGGCGGTGCCCACGCTGCCGTCGGCGTTGTGCTCGAACTCCGGCACCAGCCGCCCGAGCAGGGTCAGCGCGAGGCGCACCTGCCCACCGCGGCAGGCGGCGGCGATCTCCTCGATGGCGCGGCCCACGATGGCGGGATCGGCGGTGCGCGGATTGGCCATCAGCAGCCCCTCGTAGCCGGTGGCGACGGGCGGCTCCTTGCCGTGGAACAGCTCCTCATACAGCTTCTCGCCGGGCCGCAGGGAGGTGAAGCGGATCTCCACGTCCACGTCGGGGCGCAGGCCGGCCAGCCGGATCATCTGCCGCGCCAGATCGACGATCTTCACGGGCTTGCCCATGTCCAGCACGAAGATGCCGCCATCGGCGGCCAGCGCGTCGCCCCGCCCGGCGTCGCCCGCGGCACCCAGGACGCTCGCCTGCAATACCAGCCCCACCGCCTCGCGCACCGTCATGAAGTAGCGCTGCATGTCGGGATGCGTCACGGTCAGCGGGCCGCCGCGCTCCAGTTGCCGCTGAAACAACGGCACCACCGACCCGGTGCTGCCCAGCACGTTGCCGAAGCGCACGGTCACGCAGCGCATCCCGGTTCCGGCGTTGCGCGCGGCGATGTCCAGCGCCTGGCAATACATCTCCGCCAGCCGCTTCGACGCGCCCATCACGCTGGTGGGGTTCACCGCCTTGTCGGTGGAGATCAGCACCATCGCGAGCGCGCCGGCGGCGCGCGCCGCATCCGCCACGTGGCGCGTGCCCGCGACGTTGGTCAGCAGCCCCTCCAGCGGGTTCGCCTCCACCATCGGCACGTGCTTCAGCGCGGCGGCGTGGAACACCAGTTCGGGGCGCAGCGTCTCGAAGATCGCGCGCACCCGCGCCTCGTCGCGGATGTCGGCGATGATGGCGCGGCGCGGCACCTGCGGGTGGTTCTCGCCCAGCTCGGTGTCGATCTGCCACAGCGCGTATTCGCCGTTGTCGAGCAGCACCAGCAGGTCGGGACCGAGCGCCGCCACCTGCCGCGCCAGCTCCGAGCCGATCGTGCCGCCCGCGCCGGTCACGATCACGCGGCGGCCCTGGATCAGCCGGGCCATGCCGTCGCGGTCCAGCGGCACCTGCGGGCGGTTCAGCAGATCCTCGATCGCGACCGGCTTCAGCTCCAGCCGCCGCTGCGGATTGGGCAGCCGCGTCGCGGGGTCGAGCGCGGTCGGGCGCGGCGCGCGGCGCACCATCAGCCCGTGCCGGTCGGCCTGCTCCAGCAGCGCCGCCAGCGGCGGGCCGGCAAGGTCGGGCGTCGCGACCACCAGCAGGTCGGGCAGCCGGTCCTCGGCCTTCAGCCGGTCGAGCACGGCGGGCGCGTCCTCCAGCGATCCCAGGATCGGATGGCCCTGGATGCGCCGCCCGGTCTGGCGCGAGCCCTGCGCCAGCAGTCCCACCACGCGGAACGGCTTGCGCCGGTCGCCCGCGAGCGCGCGCAACACCAGGTCGGCATCCTCGCCCGCGCCGACCAGCAGCGCCGCGTCGCCCTCGCTGGCCTCGGCGGTGCCGGGGTAGCGGAACTGCAGGCGGCGGTACAGCACGCGCGGCGCGCCCAGCAGCACAAGCATCACCAGCGCCAGGATCGCGGGCTCGGCAGGGGAGGCGGGCGGCGCGCCGGCGGCCGCCTGCAGCAGCCGCATCAGCAGCGCGGCCAGCACGCTCGCGCCCGCGACACCCATCAGGTCGCCGATGCCGGCGAAGCGCCAGTACTGCAGCGACAGCCGGAACGGCAGGCCCGCCAGCAGCAGGCACGCCGCCCCCGCCAGCGGCAGCCACGCGGCCTCGGCCAGCGGCGCGGCCGGCGCGGCCAGCCAGCGCGCCAGCGGCACCGCCAGCGCGGCCAGCGCGCCGTCCAGCACGACGTTCACGACGATGCGGAGCAGCGGTCGGGTCGCGGCCATCGGCGGAGCTATACCGCAGCCGCCCGTGACCGCCATACCGCCGAACGGGAGCCCGGGTTGCAGCAACGACGTCAGCCCGCTCTATCCTCCCCCCGCAACCGCAGGACCCGCCATGACCGCCAACCCCGGCCAGACCATCGTCATCGTGGGCGGGGCCATCGTCGGCACCATGTCCGCCTGGTTCCTCCGCCATCTCGGCCACCAGGGCCCGGTCATCGTGCTGGAGAAGGACCCGACCTACCGCTACGCCTCCACCACGCTCTCCACCTCCGGCATCCGCACGCAGTTCGGCTGCGACATCAATGTGCGCATGAGCCTGTTCGGCGCGGCCTTCATGAAGGCGGCCAAGCAGCATTTCGGCCCTGACGCCGATGTGGGCCTGCGCGAGAACGGCTACCTGCTGCTCGCTCCCAAGGGTCCGCCCACCGCGCGGCTGGAGGCGGTGCGGATGCAGCGGGAGGCGGGCGCTTCCATCGCCGTGCTGACGCCCGAGGAGACCCGCGCGCGTTTCCCCTGGCTCAACGTGTCGGACCTGGAGATGGCCACGCTCGGCACCGCCAACGAAGGCTGGTTCGACGCCTGGACGCTGCTGCAGACCGTGCGCACCGGCGCGCGCGCGCTCGGCGTCGAATACCGCCACGCCGAGGCGGTGGGGTTCGAGACCGAGGGCAGCCGCATCGCCGCCGTCCGCACCGCAGCGGGCGAGCGCATCGCCGCCGACTGGGTGGTGAACGCCGCCGGCCCCGCCGCCGGGCGCGTCGCCTCCTGGGTGGACGTGCCGCTGCCCATCACCCCGCGCAAGCGCACCGCCTTCCGCTTCAGCGGCCCGCTGGACGGCGCGATGATGCCGCTGGTGTTCGATACCTCGGGCCTGTGGATGCGCCCCGAAAGCGGCCGCTTCATCTGCGGCATCACCCGCCCCGGCGACGATCCGCCCGCCTGGGACGATTTCGAGCCCGACCACGCGCTGTTCGAGGACCATGTCTGGCCCGCGCTCGCCCACCGCGTCCCGGCGCTGGAGCAGTTGCGCCTGGAAGCCGCCTGGGCCGGGCACTACGAGGTCAACGAGCTCGACCACAACGGCGTCATCGGCTTCCCCGGCACGCCGGAGAACTTCGTCATCGCCGCCGGCTTCTCCGGCCACGGCGTCATGCATTCCCCGGCCACCGGCCGCGGCGTCGCGGAGCTGATCCTGCACGGCGGCTTCCGCGCGCTGGACCTCTCGCCGCTGGGCTACGACCGCGTGCGGGAGAACCGCCCGATGGTGGAGACGGTGGTTTACTAGCGCCCCTCCACCCCGGCGTTTTCCGACACCCCTCCCCCAACCCCCTCCCGCAAGGGGAGGGGGCTACCATTCTCCCCCTCCCTTTGCGGGAGGGGGCCGGGGGAAGGGGGATAACCCCACCCGGTTGCCCCCGCCCCCATCCTCCGCCCTTTT
>JAFEFJ010000139.1 GCA_018240635.1 Pseudomonadota bacterium
GGGGCGCGGACCCGATGTGGACGACCTGATGGAGCTTGCGCGCGGGATCGAGCTGGAAGATGGGCCGGCGCTCGACAACGCGGGGGTGCAGGAGAAGCTCGCCGACTGGTATGTGCGATCGCAGGGCCTGGAGTTCACCAAGTACCGCACGCTGACATCGATGTCGCGCGGCCAGACGCCGGGCCCTGAATCCTCGATCAACAAGCTCGTCACCGCGAGCAAGATGCAGGATATCGCCGCCTACGGAATGGACCTGATCGGGATGGCGGGCAGCATGACCGGCAAGGCCGTGCCGCTGGCCGGCGTGTTCGAGGAGGCTTTCATGTCCGCGCCGTCGCTGCGCATCGCGGGTGGCACCGACGAGATCCTGCGCAACATCATCGCCGAGCGCGTTCTCGGCCTGCCGGGCGATGTGCGCGTGGACAAGGACGTGCCGTTCAAGGACGTGCCGACCGGTCCGCGCTGATCCGGGCGAAGCGAGGAGAGCAGCATGGCGTACAAGCCATTCGATCTGACCGGAAAGGTCGCGCTGGTCACGGGCGGCAACAGCGGCATCGGCCTCGGCATGGCCAAGGCGGTGGCGGAGGCGGGCGCCGATATCGCGATCTGGGGCACGAATGCGGAGAAGAACGAGGCCGCGCGGCGTGCGCTCGAGGAAACGGGGCGGCGTATCACCACGCTGCTATGCGACGTGGGTGACGAAGCCGCGGTGGAACGCTCCTTCGCCGCCACGCTGGATACGATGGGCCGCGTCGATGCCTGTTTCGCCAATGCCGGCGTCAGCGGGCGCGGCCTGAAGTCGTTCCTGGACATGACGATGGACGAATGGCACCGCGTGCTGCGCGTCAATCTGGACGGCGCGTTCCTGACGTTCCGGACGGCGGCGCGGCATATGGTGGAGCGTGGCGGCGGGGGCGTCCTGGTGGGCACCGCGTCGCTGGCCGCCATCGAGGCAGCGCCGCGCAGCGAGCATTACGCGGCGACGAAGGGCGGGATGATCTCGATGACCCGCGCATTGGCGGTGGAATTCGCGCGCCACGGCATTCGGGCGCATTCGATCCTGCCGGGCTGGATCGAGACGAACATGACCGCGAACGCGGTTTCAAATCCGAAGTTTCACGGCAACGTCATGCCGCGAATCCCGATGCGGCGATGGGGCACCGGCGACGACTTCGGCGGCATCGCCGTTTATCTCGTGAGCGACGCGAGCCGCTATCACTCCGGCGATACCTTCGTCATCGACGGAGGCTATTCGCTCTACTGATCGCGCGCTTTCTGCCTACGTGTTGGGGCAGGAGGCATTGCAATGATTCTGCGACATTGGTGGCGCGCGGTCCTCGCGCTTGCGGCATTACTTCCCCTTGTGGCCTGCAACCTGCCGCCGCCGGACCACGATATGCTCTATCCGCCGGACGCGGCCGGCCTGTCGGATCGATTCATCATCACGCACGACCGCTACCACCCCTGGCAATTCCAACCATACGGGTTCGGAGAGCGCGGCAATTGATCCCGCTCACCCGGCCGCCTTGCTCTCCGCCTCCCGAGCCAAAAGTGCGCGTTTTCGTGGCACGCCCCACCGATAGCCGGTCAGATTGCCGTCGCTGCCGACGATGCGGTGGCATGGCACGGCGAGCGATACCGGATTGGTTGCGCAGGAACGCGCCACTGCACGCACGGCCTTCGGGTTCCCGAGCATCTGCGCGAGCTGCGCATAGGTTCGCGTTTCCCCCGGCGGGATGCTCACAAGCGTGCGCCAGACGCGCTGCTGAAACGCGGTTCCGCGCAAGTCCAACGGAAGATCCAGGGCCTGGCGAGGCTCGGCGATGAAATCGAGCACCGCGCGCACCGTGGCGGCCAGACCGGCGTCATCGGTCACGACCTCGGCACGCCGAAAGCGGCGTCGCAGATCGCCCATCAACGCCTCGTCGGGCTCGGCGAAGCCGATGAAGCACACGCCCTTATCGGTCGCGCCGACCAGCAGGCGCCCGAACGGGCAGTCGGCGAAGGCGGTGCGGATCACCTCCCCTGCGCCGCCCCGGCGTGCCGCGCCGGGGGTCATGCCGAGCAGCGCGCCGGTCTTTTCGTAGACCCTGCTTTCCGACCCGAAGCCGGCCCCGGCGACCGCATCGACCACGCGCTCGCCATCGGCCAGTGCCGCGTGCAGGCGCCGCGCGCGCACTCCCTCCGCGTAGCTGCGCGGCGTCAGGCCCGTGTGGTCGCGGAACATGCGGAGGAAGTGGAAGCGCGAATATCCCGATCGCTTGGCGAGCGTCTCGAGCGACGGGATGTCCTCGGAGTCCTCGATGTGGGCGCAGGCGTCACGGACCACGTCCTGCGCAAGCCGCGCCCGATCTCCTTTCGGGTCGCATCGGCGGCATGCCCGGAATCCCGCTGCCTCCGCCTCGGCCACCGAATGGAAGAAGCGGACGTTCTTACGCAGCGGCCGTGGGCTCGGGCATCCGGGGCGGCAGTAGATGCCCATGGAGGTCACGGCATACAGGAAGTCGCCGGCTTCCCGCCGCTGAACCTTGTCCCAGAGACGCTCATCCGGGATCAGGTTGTTGGGATGTGTCTGTTTCATGACGCCAATCTGGGCAGGCACCGCATTTACCGCCATCCGCGCATTGCTGCGACTTGGCGGTGCTCCCCCGTTTCTGCGAACAAAACGTCAGCCCCCCTTTTGGTGCGCCGGTCCTATCCCCGCTGAACTTGCGTCTGAGACTGTCCCCCTGCGGCGTCCGGCTTGTCGGCCAGCGGACGCCAGTCGCGGAAGAATGCAGTGCCGATCTCCGCCCCCAGCAGGATAAGGTCGCGCTGCAAGGCGTCGATGAAATCGTGCAGGCCGTCGGCGATGACCTTGTCCACGGGCCTGTCCAGAAGCGCGGCGCGGATTTCCTCCACCCTCTCAAGAGCCGGGACGGTGCCGCGCAGCCCATAGGTCGCGCGCAACTGGGTCAGGTGCCATTCCATCTGGCCGACGCATAGCAGCACGCTGCGGGGGAAGGCGCGGTTGGTGAGCAGGAACGCGACCACGTCGGCTGGCTTGAAGTCGGGCGGCGCCACCCGGCGGAAGGCGTGATAGCCCGCGGCGCCCCGCAGGACCCCGCCCCATTGGGTCAGCTCCGCGACGCGGCGCTGTTCGTCGCCGACCGGGACGAGGAGGTGGTAACGGATGTCGAGCAGCCGGGTGACCTGGTCGGCGCGCTCGATGAGGCGGCCGAGCATGTAGAAGAAATAGCCCTGGTCGCGGAAGAACGTGCCTTCGGTGATGCCGGTGTGCTCCTGCACGCCCATCTTGATGCGCCCGCACAGGCGCGAAAGCCGGTCGCCTTCCAGCTCGTAGTCCTGCACCGACAGCAGCTCGCGGTGGAACATGTTGAGCTGCATCCACATCTCGGTGGAGATGACAGGCCGCAGGGTGCGGGCGTTGGTTCGCGCCGCCTCCATGGCGGCCGGCACGCTGTTCGGGTTGTCGCGATCCAGCAGGTAGTATCGTTTGACCTGCATCGCATCCGGGGTGAGACCACTCTTGGCGAACCCGTCTTCGTCGGCGTTGATCCGGATGAGCGAGTACCAGGATTCCGCTTCCCGCCCGGGGCTTTCGAAGGTCTGCGTGACGTCGATCAGGCGGGCGACATTCTCCACCCGTTCAAGATAGCGGGCGAGCCAGAACAGGCTTTCGGCGTAGCGGGCGAGCAGCGGTGTTTCGCGCGGCATTGCCTCAGCCCTCCGCCAGAACCCAGGTGTCCTTCGAGCCGCCACCCTGGGACGAGTTGACGATAAGGCTGCCCTCCTTCATCGCGACGCGCGTCAGCCCTCCCGGCAGGACCCATGTGTCGCGTCCCGTGACGGCGAAGGGCCGCAGATCGAGGTGACGCGGGCGCAGCCCGCTATCGGTCAGCGTCGGGGCGACCGATAGCGAGATCATCGGCTGGCTAATCCAGTTCGAGGGATCCTTCACGATGCTGGTGCGCGCCTTCTCAAGTTCCTCCTTGCTGGCGCGGGGGCCGATAGTGATGCCGTAGCCGCCCGACTCGCCCACCGGCTTCGTCACCAGCTTGTCGAGATTGGCGAGCGTGTAGTCGAGCCCGTCCTTCTCGCGACAGATATAGGTCTCCACATTCGGAAGAATCGCGTCCTCGCTCAGATAGTAACGGATGATACGAGGCATGTAGGCGTAGATCGCCTTGTCGTCCGCGACGCCGGTCCCGACCGCGTTGGCGAGCGCCACGTTCCCCTTGCGCCACGCGCCGATGATGCCCGGCACGCCCAGCAGGCTGTCGGGGCGGAAGACGGTCGGGTCGAGGAAGTCGTCGCCAATGCGGCGATAGATCGTATGGACCGGCCAGTTGCCGCCGGTCGTGCGCATCCAGACCCGATCGTCTTCCACGAACAGGTCGGCACCCTCGACCAGCGGCACGCCCATCTCGCGCGCGAGGAACACATGCTCGAAATAGGCGGAGTTGTAGATGCCGGGCGACAGCAGCACGACCTGCGGTTCGTCCACGCCCTCGGGGGCGATTTCCGTCAGCGCCTCGCGCAGACGGCGCCCGTAGTCATCGACCGGCCGCAGCCTCATTCCAGCCATCAGGTCGGGAAAGGCGCGAAGCATGAGCTGGCGGTTCTCCACGACGTACGAAACGCCCGACGGCGTGCGAGCATTGTCCTCCAGAACTCGGAACTCGCCGGCGTCGTCGCGAACGATGTCGATGCCGCAGATATGGACGTAGGTGCCGAAACGGACCGGGAATTGCTCCATCTCCGGCCGGTAGTTGGCATTGCCGAACACGAGATCGGCCGGGATGACGTTGTCCTTCACGATCTTCCGGTCGTGGTAGATGTCGTGCAGGAAGGCGTTGAGGGCGGCCACGCGCTGCTTCACGCCTGCTTCGAGCGTCCGCCATTCGCCGGCCGTCAGGATGCGGGGAATGCAATCGAACGGCAGGATGCGGTCGATCGCGGTCGCTTCGGAATAAACCGTAAAGGTGATCCCGAGATTGATCAGGTCGTTCTCGGCCGCCGCGGCGCGGGCACGCAACTGGTCCAGTCCGATTGCGGTGATGGCGCGGCGTACGTGTGCGACCGCCCCCGTATCGCCCGGTCTGTCGGCGGCAAGCTCGCAGAAGTACGGGCCGGAATCGTATGCGGCGAACGGGTCGGCGGAAGCATCTGTCATTCGCGGAGGTCCGTCATCGTGGTGCGGCGTCGATCTGCGCAAAACAGACTAGCAGACCCGCAGCCAGCGCAAGGCCCATCTTTACGGGCTGGTGACGTTCAGCGCCACATCGCGAGACGCGCTATCGCCTCCTGCATGTCTTCCTCGGGACCGCAATAGCTGAAACGCACGAAGCGGCTGCCGCGCCAGGCGTCGAAGTCGATCCCGGGGGTCGCGGCAATGCCTGTCTCTGCCAGCATCCGGGCGCAGAACGCCACGCTGTCGTTCGAACGGTCCGAGATGTCGGCATAGAGATAGAAGGCGCCCTGGGCGGGCGTGAGATGGGGAAACCCCGCGCCCGGCAGCGCGGCAATCAGACGGTCGCGGGAACGCCGGTAACGGGCGACGTTGGCCTGCAATTCGTCGTGGCAACCGAACGCAGCCTCGGCGGCGACCTGGGCGATGTGAGGCGCGCTGATGAAGAAGTTCTGTGCGAGGCACTCGACGGGACGGACGAGATCGTCAGGCAGCACGAGCCACCCGATCCGCCAGCCCGTCATGCTGAAATATTTGGAGAAGCTGTTCACCACGATCGCGCCCGGATTGAGCCCGGCGGCGCTCGCGAGCGGCGCATCGTAGTTCAGGCCGTGGTAGATCTCATCGCTGATCAGCCGGACGCCTGTGCGGGCGCACCAGTCCGCGATCGTGCCGAATTCCTCCGGCGAGAGCATCGTGCCGGCGGGGTTGCAGGGATTGGCGACGATGAGGCCATCCGGGACCGGATCGAGACGTTCCAAGAGATCGACGGTGGGCTGAAACCGGCTTTCGATATCGGTGGGAAGAATGACCGGCTGCATCCCGAGCGCGGTGAGAATATTCACGTAGGGCGGGTAGTACGGCGAAGCCATCGCGATCCTGTCGCCGGGATCGAACGCAGCCAGGAAGGCGAGCGGAAATGCGCCGGACGCCCCGACCGTGACCGCAATGCGCGTTGCTGGCAGGTCGATGCCGTACCATGCGCGATAGTGAGCGGCGATCCGGGCGCGCAGCGTGGGCAGCCCGAATGCCTCGGTGTAGCCCAGCGATCCGCCGCCCTGCAGTGCCGCCGCCGCGGCTTCGACGGCCCCGCGGGGCGCGCCGGTGCCGGGCTGGCCGACCTCCATGCGAATCACGCGGCCGGCGCCCGGCGGCAGCTGCGCCTGCCGCGCGTTGGCCGCCGCGATGACGTCCATCACCAGGAATGGCGGCGCCGAGGCCCCTCTCCCGACCTTCAGCGCCATCTCAGCCGCCGCCGATCGCCAAGCCCGCGCCGCGCGGATCGGTCGCCCAGCCACACGAGGCGTTTTCGGATGGCAGGTAGCGAGAGCATGCGATCACGTTGGCGCGGCCTGGATCGGGGACCGGCACCGGCATGGGACGGCCGCTCGACAGCGTGTTGTAGAGCCCCGCGGCGACGGCGATCGGCGCGCCCTGCTGGCCGGAGCCGGCGACAGCGGCGCGGAATGCCTTGATATTGTCGTTCCACGCGATGGCGGCCGACAGCAATGGCGCAGGCACGGTCGCCGGCGACGCGGCGAGCAGGAAGCCCATGCCGGGCACCGTCCGTCCGGTACCGAACAGGTTGTTCATGCTGAGCGCGCAGACCACGGCATTGCCATCGCGGTCCAGCGTCGCGAAGGTCGTGGAGGCAGGCAGCGGCGGGAAGGTCGCGGCGGGGACATCGGCTCGAAGCAGCGCCATCGGGTCACCCCCCGCGGTACGCATCTGCTGCGCCACCGCCTCGGCGCGCGCATCGGCCGCGGCGAGTTGCGACGGATCGTGCTGGAGGACAATGAAACCCGCGGCCGCACCGACTCCGCCATCGGCCGGCGGCGGGAGGAAGGCCACCTTGTCGTTCTTGTTCGGCAGAACGATCGCCGGCGCGAAGGCCGGCAGAGCCGAGCGCAGGTCGTCCGAGCTGATCGGCCCCCCGGCGAGCGCCGACTGGGTCTGCAGCCTACGGGCCAGTCCGCCCTGGTAGAGATCACCCACGCCGCCGACGCGCAGGGCCGCGAGTGTTGCGGCAAGATCGGGCTGAATGACGTTCTGACCCTCGGTGACCGGCTGGCCCTGGGGCGCGAAGACTGCCGCCGACTGCGGATCGGCGAGCAGCGGGCCGGCGACCACGGAAAGGTCCTGCACGAAGGCGCGGGAGGCCGGCGCGCCGAATCGCGCGGCCTGTTCGGCGGGCGAGACAAGGGCCTCGAATTGCAGCTTTCCGTAGCGCGAATGGAGCGCATACATGCCCCGCGCGAGCATCGGCACGGCGGCCGGGCGGTCGGCGCGCCCGGATCCGGTGGCGGGAGGCGCCAGGAACAGGATCGCCTCCGGCACCCCGCCGTTGATGGATTTCTTGTCCGCCGCGTAGGCGAGGCAGGCGCCGCCGGCGCCGAGGCTGGCACGCGACGGCAGTGTGACCGAGAGCATGAAGGCCAGCGCCACGGCGGCATCGGCCGCGGTCCCGCCGCTGGAGAGGATGTCGCGGGCGGCCAGCGCGGCGCGCGGCTCATCCGCTACGACGCCGCCGAGGAATCCCTTGACGCTGCCGATCTGGCCGACCTGCGGCGCGGGCGGACCGAACAGGGTGTTCTGGACCGACTGGCCCACCCCGCAGCCTGGCAGCGTGAGAGCGGTCGCCAGGAGCGTCCAGGCACGAAGGCGCGTGCGGCCGCGGGACAGCACGCCACGCGCGTTACACCGCGCCAGGATAGAATGAAGGCTGCACAACCTAAGGACCCCCCACCTCCGCCATCGGGCACAGGACAGGAAGCGATGCGCTTCTGTCCGGCGAGGGTCCGTGCCATAGACGCCTTGGCGGCGACCGGCAACACCGCCTGTATGAGGATAACCCCCATGCTCCACGCCACGCGCAGGTGGCTCGGCTTTATCGCGATTGCAGCGGTGCTTGCGGCGATCGCTACCGGCGGTCCCGCCAGTGCGCAGGCGCAGGCCGGGCAGGCGTCTGCCTTCACGCCTCAGCAGCGCGCGGAGATCGTCCAGATCCTGCGCGATGCGTTGGCGCACGATCCGAGCATCCTGAGGGACGCGCTCGACACGATGCAGGCCGAAGATGCGCGCCGGCAGGAGGCCGCCACCCGCGCGGCGATCGCCGAGCACCGGGCGGCGCTTGTCGACCCCGCGGATCCAGTGGCGGGCAACCTTAAGGGCGACGTGACGATCGTGGAGTTCTTCGACACCCGCTGCCCCTATTGCCGCCATCTGGAGCCGACGATGGCGCGGTTCCTCGAAGGGGACGGCAAGGTGAAGCTGGTCTACAAGGACCTGCCGATCCTCGGCCCGGCAAGCGTGTTGGGCTCGCGCGCGCTGCTCGCGGCGCAACGCCAGGGCGGTTACGAGAAGCTGCGGGAAGCAATCATGGCCTCCCCGCCCGATGTGAACATGGACGCGATCCGCGATCTCGCGATCGCGGCCGGCCTCGATTGGGCGCGGATGCAGCGGGACATGGCGGATCCGACGATCCAGGCGAGACTCGATGCGAACACCCGCCTGGCACGCGAACTGGGCATCCAGGGAACGCCCGCGCTGGTGATCGGGGACACGCTGATCCCCGGCGCGGTCGAGGTTGCTGATCTGCAGAAGGCCGTTGCCGACGCCCGGGCCACCGCCCAGAATTGAGCGTCTAGCGCCTGGCTCGACGCGCAGGCTGCCATGCGGCGAGCGTCACGCCGCTGAGCGTGACCACCAGCGCGACCAATTGCCGCATGCCTAGCGGGTCGCCGAGCATCACGGCAGAGGCGCACACCCCGACGATCGGCGCGATCAGCACGCCGGTCGCCGCCGTTGACGCCGGCAGCAGGCGCAGCGCCCGGAACCACGCGACGTAGGACAGCGTCATCGGCAGGACCGCGACATAAAGGCCGGCCGCGGCGCCGGTCGGCGTAAAGAGGCTCCAATTCGGCCGCTCGAAGAGCGCGAGAACCACGATCGGAACCAAGCCGACCACCACTTGCCAGAAAACGCCTGTGACCGGCGGGACGGCGAGCGGATGGCGCTTGGCCAGAACCGTGCCCAGGCCGAAAAGGACCGCGGCGGCGAGACCCATCGCGACACCGGGCAGCTTCGCCGCGGTCGCTGCCGAAGCGTCCACGCCGACGAGCATCGCAACCCCGGCCAGACCGAGCACCAGCGCGACGACCGACCTCCAGGTGGGCCGCTCGCCGAGTACCGGCCACGCCAGCAGGCTGGCCCAGATCGGCAGCGTGTAGGTCACGATCACCGCTTCCGAAGCGCGCAGCCACGCGAGGCAGAGCGTGGTGAGCGCCGAAAACGCGCCGAAATTCAGCATGGCGAACAGCACGAGCCGCGGCCAGAGTGCGCGCGGCACGCGGATGTTCTCCCCGCGTAGAACCACCAGCAGATAGGCGAACACCACCCCGCCCGCGCAGCACACGAGGCGCATGGTGAACGGCGGCAATTCGGTAAGCATGAACTTGGCGATCGGCCAGTTCAGGCCCCAGGAGCAGGCGGTGAGCAGCAGAAGGCTCAGCCCCTCGAGCCGTTCCCGCCCCGCGGCGGGCGGGGCACTAGCGTATGTAGACACGGACCTGCGGCTCGGCGAGACCAGGCTCGGCCCTGGCGCCGAGATGCAGCGTGGTGTCGGGAACGCCCAGCGCCATCATCGCCCGCATGACCTGGACGGCCGCGTCGCTGCCCCGCTTGGCCGCCAGCGCTTGCGCCGCTGGATCGCCCTGGGCAGGCACCACGCTCACGACATCGAACTGAACGCCCGGCCGGCGTGCCTTGGCCTGTCCGACGGCAAACGCTAGCTGATCACGGTAGTCGGGGTTTTCGGTCGCAAAACCGATCGTGAGCAGGGGTGTGCGCGTGTCCACAGGCGGCCCGGGCGGCCGGACTTCCGGGGCGCGCGGAGGCGCCGGTGGCACCGGCTGGAAGGTATTCTGATCCCAAAGCGCACAGGCGCAGAGCGCCGTCAGCGCGGCCAAGGCGACAGCCTGGCGAAATTTCATTCGTTCGTCCCGGCGCGGCGTTCCGTCCATGCCGGTGATAGCCCATCGCACCGCGCGCGGCGAGCGCGTGGCGGCTGCGCCCTGCCCTGCGACGCCGGATGGCGGCTGCATGACAAGCCGATTGAGCCACGCGGGAGGCTGGGCTAGACCGGCCCTCGCTGCCATCGCGCCGGCCAGCGGAGT
>JAFEFJ010000013.1 GCA_018240635.1 Pseudomonadota bacterium
GCATCCTCGATCACCTTCGCCGCCCGTGACATGCCAGCCACAAGGCCCTGATCAACCAGCGTAAGGCTCATCGACTCAGACTCGTTCCCGTTCTTCCGTCCGCATGCCCCGGCGACACGCGAGCCCCGGCGAACCCCGGGCCATTGTTCCGCACATGGCCTCTGGATAGCCGGAATTCGTGCCACGTCGCCCGATCCGCACGCGGACATAATGACAACCCGATGTCCCTGTTGCGCAACTGCCACAGCGGACCCGCGGCCGGCGGGGCGCCGGGGGCGGATCCGGGTCAGCGGCGTGACAAGGACCAAGCTGTTTACGCGCTTGGCGCGGTCCGCACCACCCCGCCCGCGGCTCGGCAGCCTCCCGGCCGGGCCGGGCCGATCCCCCCGGCAGGCCCCAAAGCCGCATTCCAGGCCGCGCCGCGGCATTGTCGGAGGCACCTCGCCATGCCATATCGCGCCCGTTGCCCACCGGAGAAGCCGCATGATCCGCGTCGTCCTGGCCCAGCCCCGCGGCTTCTGCGCGGGCGTCGAGCGGGCTATCGAGATCGTCGAGCGCGCGCTGAAGAAGTACGGCCCGCCGATCTACGTGCGCCACGAGATCGTCCACAACCGCCACGTCGTGGAGGATCTGCGCACGCGCGGCGCCATCTTCGTCGACGAGCTGGACGAGGTGCCGCCGGGCGCCTGGACCGTGTTCAGCGCGCACGGCGTGGCCCGGAAAGTGCAGGAAGCGGCGAAGGAGCGCAGCCTGCCGGTGATCGACGCCACCTGCCCACTGGTCGCGAAGGTGCACAACGAAGGCCGCCGCTACGCCGCGAGCGGACGGGAGATCGTGCTGATCGGTCATGCCGGCCATCCCGAGGTGGCGGGCACGATCGGCCAGATCGACGGCAAGGTGAACCTGATCCAGACCGCCGAGGACGTCGCGACGCTGGACGTGGCCGACCCGGAGAACCTCGCCTACATCACCCAGACGACGCTTTCGGTGGACGACACCCGCGGCATCATCGCCGCGCTCAAGGAGCGTTTCCCCTCGATCGTCGGGCCGGATGTGCGCGACATCTGCTACGCAACGCAGAACCGCCAGACCGCGGTGCGCCAGCTGGCCGAGCGGGTGGACCTGATCCTGGTGGTGGGCTCGCGCAACAGCTCCAACTCCAACCGCCTGCGGGAGATCGGGGCGGAGCTGGGCAAGCCGTCCTACCTGATCGACGACGCCAACGCCCTGCAGGCCGAATGGCTGAAGGGCATTGCAACCGTGGGCCTGACGGCCGGCGCCTCGGCGCCCGAGACGCTGGTGCAGGGCGTGATCGAGGGACTGCGCCGCTTCGACGAGATCGAGGTTTCGCTGATGGACGGGGTGGACGAGGACGTGCGCTTCCGCTTCCCCGCCGAGCTTGCGGACGCTTGAGTGATTGCGGCGAACCCGAAATCGTAGGGCGGATGCGCGCGGCGCGATCCGCCGCCCCCGCGCACCGGATTTGATGTAAGGTATTCCGATGCCCGTTCCGTTGAACCAGATGATCCGCGTCGGCGCCTATGTGGTCCGCCAGCACTTGGCCGGCCGCAAGCGCTACCCGCTCGTGCTGATGCTGGAGCCGCTGTTCCGCTGCAACCTGGCCTGCCAGGGCTGCGGCAAGATCGACTACCCGGACGAGATCCTGAACCAGCGCCTGTCGGTCGAGGACGCGCTGGGCGCGGCCGAGGAATGCGGCGCGCCGGTCGTCGCCATCGCGGGCGGCGAGCCGCTGCTGCACAAGGAAATGCCGCAGATCGTGGAGGGCCTGCTGAAGCAGGGCCGCTTCATCTATCTGTGCACCAACGCGCTGCTGCTGGAAAAGCAGCTCGACAAGTTCAAGCCGCACAAGAACTTCGCCTGGGACGTCCACCTGGACGGCGACCAGCAGATGCACGACATCGCGGTCGATCAGCCCGGTACCTACGACCGCGCGGTCAAGGCGATCAAGGCGGCGCAGGCGCGCGGCTTCCGCGTCTGCATCAACACCACCCTGTTCGACGGCGCCGATCCCAAGCGCGTCGCCGACTTCATGGACGAGACGGTGAAGCTCGGGCTCGACGGCGTGATGATCTCGCCCGGCTATGCGTACGAGCGCGCGCCGGACCAGCAGCACTTCCTCAACCGCCAGAAGTCCAAGCAGCTCTTCCGCGACATCTTCGCGCGCGGCAAGGGCAAGGGCTGGAAGTTCAACCAGTCCTCGCTGTTCCTGGATTTCCTCGCCGGCAACCAGCGCTACCTGTGCACGCCCTGGGGCAAGCCGACGCGCAACGTGTTCGGCTGGCAGCGGCCCTGCTACCTGCTGGGCGAAGGCTATGCCCGCAGCTTCAAGGAGCTGATGGAAACCACCGACTGGGACAAGTACGGCACCGGCAACTACGAGAAGTGCGCCGACTGCATGGTGCATTCCGGCTACGAGGCGACCGCCGTGGTCGATGCCGTCAGCCATCCGCTCAAGACGATGCTCGTGTCGATGCGCGGGCCGCGCACCACCGGGCCGATGGCGCCCGAGATTTCGCTCGCGAACCAGCGCCCGGCGCAGTTCGTCTTCCGCCGCCACGTGGACACCGCGCTGGCGCGGCTGAAGGCGGGCAAGCCGATCACCCCGGCGCGCGACGAGGTCGTGACCGAAGCCGAGCCGGCCGAAGCCGCCGACTGACCGGCGCACGGTGACGGACCGGCCGCGCGTCTATCTCGCCGGGCCCGAGGTCTTCCTGCCCCACGCGCGCGAGATCGGCCGGCGCAAGCAGGCGCTGTGCGCGGCGGCGGGGCTGGAAGGGCTGTACCCGCTCGACAACGATTCGCGCGCCGAAGGCGGAGCGCCCGACCGCGCGATCTACCGGTTGAACGTCGCGATGATGCGGCGGGCGGATGCCGGCATCTTCAACCTCTCGCCCTTCCGCGGTCCCGGCGCCGATGCCGGCACGGTGTTCGAGCTTGGCCTGATGCACGGGCTGGGCAAGCCGGTCTTCGGCTACACCAACGCCGCCGCCACGCTGCTGGCCCGCACGCCCGGCGCGAGCCGCGACGCCGCGGGCGATTGGCGCGATGCCGACGGGCTGCTGGTCGAGGATTTCGGCAACGCCGACAACCTGATGATCGATAGCTGCCTCGCCGAGGCGGGCGCACCGCTGGTCCGCGCCGAGGCCGATTGCGCGCTCGACGATCTCGCCGGGTTTGAGGCGTGCCTCCGGATGGCCGCGTCAAGGCTGGGGGCGGCCCCATGAACGATTCCCCCTCCCCTCGCGGGAGGGGGGCGGGGGGAGGGGGTCATGCGGCAACGACCTCGCCCCTTCCCCCCACCACCGTCCTGCAAGGGGAAGGGGGGCATGCGCCCTGGTACCGCGACCGCCTTCTCTGGCTCATGGGCGCGTACGGCTTTGCCTGCGGACTTCCGCTGCCGCTGTCTGGGTTCACGTTCCGGCTGTGGATGAGCGAGGGCGGCGTTTCGCTCGCGGCCATCGGGCTGACCGCCAATATCGGCATCGCCTATTCGCTGAAATTCCTCTGGGCGCCGTTCCTGGACCGCGCGTCGCCGCCCTTCGGGCTGGCACGGCTCGGGCGGCGGCGGGGATGGCTGCTCGCGATCCAGGTGGCGCTTGTCGCGGCGGGCGTGCTGCTCGCGCTGTCCAACCCCTCCGCCGCGCCGGTCGCGGCGGTGGCGGCGGCGGCGCTGGTCGCGTTCCTGTCGGCCAGCCAGGACATCGTGGTCGATGCCTGGCGCATCGAGATCTTCCCCGCACGGCGCCAGGGCGCGGCGCTCGCCGCCTATGTCTGGGGCTACCGCATCGCGCTGCTGATCTCGGGCTCGGGCGCGATCAAGTCGGCCGACATCGTGGGCTGGCACGGCGCGCTGCTGGGCGTCGCGGCGCTGATGGCGCTCGCCCCCTTCGTGACGCTCGCGGTGCCGGAGCCCGCCGCGCGCCTTGCCGCCGCCTCGCGCGGGTTCCTCGCCAACGTCGTCACCGCCGTGGTCGAGCCGCTGCGCGAGTTCATGACGCGGCCGGGCGCCGGAACGATCCTGGCCTTCGTCGCGCTGTTCAAGCTGGGCGAGGCGATGGCGGGCGTGATGACCGCGCCCTTCTACCTCTCGCTCGGCTTCGACCGCGCCGCGATCGCGCTC
Organism: Pseudomonadota bacterium; assembly: GCA_018240635.1. Classification (GTDB taxonomy): domain Bacteria; phylum Pseudomonadota; class Alphaproteobacteria; order Acetobacterales; family Acetobacteraceae; genus JAFEFJ01. The sequence goes on from JAFEFJ010000013.1 coordinate 4,142, forward strand.
GCGAACTTCATCCCTGCGCTCGCCGCCACCTTCGCGGGCACCGCGCTCGGCGGCTGGCTCGTGGCGCGGCTCGGCCCGGGCCGCGCGCTGCTGTGGACCGGCTGGGTGCAGACGCTGGCGATGGCGATGTATGTGGTGCTTGCCTACTCCTCGGGCGAGCGGCACATGCTGGTGCTGACGGTGGTGACGGAAGCCTTCGCCGAGGGCATGGCCGATGCCGCCTTCATCGCCTACCTGTCCGGGCTGTGCGCCATCGCCTTCACCGCGACACAGTACGCGCTGCTGTCCTCGCTCGCCGCACTCGCGCTGCGCACGGTGGGCGGCCTGTCGGGGTTCCTCGCCGCCGCGCTGGGATGGAAGGTATTCTACACGGCCTGCATGTTCGCCGCCGTCCCGGCGATGCTGGTGATGCTTCGCATCCTGCGGAAGTTTCCGTCCGACGCCGCGGATCGCGCTTCGCGTATCCGCGCGACGTAAACGGCCGCTGGGGCGGGGCGCCCTCTCTCCGTACGCGAGGACGGGAGGCTGCGGCGAACGGCTCCCGGCAGCCTCAGGCGCTGCGGCGGCCCTCGAAGAAGTCCTTCATCTTGGCGAAGAAGCCTTCGTTCTCCGGGTGGCCGTTCATCTGCTCCGCGCCCTCGGCGTCGAATTGCTCCAGCAATTCGCGCTGCCGCTTCGTGAGCTGCTGCGGCGTCTCGACCGCGACCTGGATAAACATGTCGCCGCGCGCCGCGCTGCGCAGGACCGAGAAGCCCTTGCCGCGCAGCCGGAACTGATCGCCGGTCTGCGTCCCTGGCGGCACCTTCACCTTGGCCTTGGTGCCGTCCACGACCGGCACCTCCACCTCCGCGCCGAGGGCGGCCTGGGTCATGCGGATCGGCACGCGGACCATGATGTTGGCGCCGTCGCGCTGGAACAGCGGATGCGGGCGCACGCCGACATGCACGTAGAGGTCGCCGGGCGGCGCGCCCTGCGGGCCCGCCTCGCCTTCGCCCGCGAGGCGGATGCGCTGGCCGTCCTCCACGCCCGCCGGGATCGTGACCTGCAGGGTGCGCTCGCGCTGCACCGTGCCCGCGCCGCGGCAGATGCGGCAGGGGTTGCGGATCACGCGGCCCGCGCCGGCGCAGGTGGGGCAGGTGCGCTCCACCAGGAAGAAGCCCTGCTGCGCGCGGACCTTTCCGGCGCCCTTGCAGGTCTGGCAGGTGTCGTTCGCGGCCGTCTTGTCCTCGGACCCGGTGCCGCTGCACGCCTCGCACGCCACGCGCGTGGGCACGCGCAGCGTCGCCTTCACGCCGGCGAAGGCTTCGGTCAGGTCGATCTCGACGGCCTGGCGGATATCGGCGCCCGCGCGGGCACGCCCGCCGCCGCGGCGGCCGCCCATGAACTCGCCGAACATCTGGTCGAAGATGTCGCCGAGCCCGCCTTCGAACCCGCCCTGGAAGCCCCCCGCGAACCCGCCTGGGCCGCCCTGCTCGAACGCCGCATGGCCGAACCGGTCGTAGGCCGCGCGCTTCTGCTCGTCCTTCAGGACGTCGTAGGCCTCGTTCACCTCCTTGAACTTGGCCTCGGCCTGCTTGTTGTCCGGGTTGCGGTCGGGATGGTACTGCATCGCAAGCTTGCGGTACGCCCGCTTCAGGTCGTCCGCGCTCGCGTCCTTTGCGACTCCCAGCGTCGCGTAATAGTCCTGCTTCGCCATCTCAGCCCTTTTCTCCGGCGCTGATGTACGCCGCAAAACGGTGCGCGCCCGCCTTCACGAAAAGGCGGGCGCGGCCGTCGGTGTCAAGAAATCTCCCGGCGGTTGCGCCGCATCAGGCCGATTTCTTCTTGTCGTCCACTTCCTCGAACTCGGCATCGACAACCTTGTCGTCGCCAGCGGGATGCGCGCCCGCCGAGGCGCCGCCGGCGGCACCGCCCGGAGCGGCGGTTTCCTGCTGCGCCTTGTAGAGCGTCTCGCCGATCTTCATCGCCGCCTGGCTCAGCCGGTCCCCGGCCTGCTTGATGGCCGCCTGATCGGTGCCTTCCAGCGCGCTGCGCGCCGCCGCGATCGCGGCTTCCGCCTCGCCCTTCTCCTGCGCGCCGACCTTGTCGCCGAGTTCGGACAGGTTCTTCTCGACCTGGTGGATCATCGCTTCCGTGTGGTTGCGCGTCTCCACCATCTCGCGCCGCTGCTTGTCGGCCTCGGCGTTCGCCTCGGCCTCCTTCACCATGCGCTGGATGTCGCCCTCGGACAGGCCGCCCGAGGCCTGGATGCGGATCTGCTGCTCCTTGCCGGTCGCCTTGTCCTTCGCCTGCACCGAGACGATGCCGTTCGCGTCGATGTCGAACGTCACCTCGATCTGCGGCACGCCGCGCGGCGCCGGCGCGATGCCGGTCAGGTCGAAATTGCCGAGCAGCTTGTTGTCGGCCGCCATCTCGCGCTCGCCCTGGTAGACCTTGATGGTCACGGCCTGCTGGCCGTCCTCGGCGGTCGAGAAGACCTGGCTCTTCTTCGTCGGGATCGTGGTGTTGCGGTCGATCAGGCGGGTGAACACGCCGCCCAGCGTCTCGATGCCGAGCGAAAGCGGCGTCACGTCCAGCAGCAGCACGTCCTTGACGTCGCCCTTCAGCACCGCGCCCTGCACCGCCGCGCCGATCGCCACCACCTCGTCGGGGTTGACGTTGCGGGCCGGGTCCTTGCCGAAGAACTGCTTCACGGCCTCGATGACCTTGGGCATGCGGGTCATGCCGCCCACCAGGATCACCTCGCTGATCTCGGCCGCCGTCACGCCCGCGTCCTTCAGCGCGGCGCGGCAGGGCTCCAGCGTGCGGCTGATCAGGTCATCGACCAGGCTTTCCAGCTTGGCGCGCGACAGCTTCATCACGAGGTGCTTCGGCCCGGAGGCGTCGGCGGTGATGAACGGCAGGTTGACCTCGGTCTCCTTCGAGGACGACAGCTCGATCTTCGCTTTCTCGGCGGCTTCCTTCAGCCGCTGCAGCGCGAGCTTGTCCTTGCGCAGGTCGATGCCCTGCTCCTTCTTGAACTCGTCCGCGAGGTAGTCGATCACGCGAAGGTCGAAGTCCTCGCCGCCCAGGAAGGTGTCGCCGTTCGTGGACTTCACCTCGAACACGCCGTCGCCGATCTCCAGCACGGAGATGTCGAACGTGCCGCCGCCGAGGTCGTACACCGCGATCGTGCCGGCGGACTTCTTGTCCATGCCGTAGGCGAGCGCCGCGGCGGTGGGTTCGTTGATAATGCGCAGCACTTCAAGGCCCGCGATGCGGCCGGCGTCCTTGGTCGCCTGGCGCTGCGCGTCGTTGAAGTAGGCAGGCACCGTGATGACGGCCTGCGTCACCGGCTCGCCGAGATACGCTTCGGCGGTTTCCTTCATCTTGCCGAGGACGAAGGCGCTGATCTGCGCCGGGGCGTATTTCTCGCCCTTCACCTCGACGAAGGCGTCGCCGTTGTCGCCGCGCACGATGGAGTAGGGCACCATGCCCTTATCCTTCGCGACCAGCGGATCGTCGTAGCGGCGGCCGATCAGGCGCTTGACCGCATACAGCGTGTTGCTGGGGTTGGTCACCGCCTGGCGCTTCGCGGCCTGGCCGACGAGACGTTCGCCGCCGTCGCTGAACGCGACCATGCTGGGGGTGGTGCGCGCGCCCTCGCTGTTCTCGATCACGCGGACGTCCTTGCCCTCCATCAGAGCGACGCAGGAGTTCGTCGTGCCGAGGTCGATGCCGATTACTTTACTCATGGGAAGTCTGGCTCCTTTCAGCGGACGCGGGCAGCCCGAAGCACCGCCGGCGTCCCTCGGTGGGTCAAATGGATGTATGGCTCTAGGCGGGCCGTACCAAGATGCGCCTGCACAATTTCCAGGCAGTTAGCGGCGATGCGGGACGCCCGGGGCGTCCTCATGCGGTCGTGCCCTGGCGGGCGGACAGCGCCTCGGCGGGCGCCTTGGCGACCACGACCATGGCCGGGCGCAGCAGCCGACCGTTCAGCGTCCAGCCCGGCGTCCAGGCCTGCATCACCGTTCCCGGCGGATGCGCCTCGCTTTCCTGCTCGGCCATCGCCTGATGCAGGTTCGGGTCGAAGGGCTGCCCTGTCGGGTCCTCGCGCTTGATGCCGTTGCGTTCCAGCAGTGCCAGGAAGCTGCGCTCCACGCCTTCGAACCCGTCCCGCACGCTGGCGACGATCTCGGGCTCGCCCTCGACGGGCTTGGGCAGGCTGTCCAGGCCGCGCCGCAGGTTCTCCGCCGCCTCGACCACGTCCTTGGCGAATTTCTGCACGGCGTATTGGCGGGTCTCGTCCACCTCGCGCTTGGCGCGCGCACGGACGTTGGAGATTTCCGCCTCGGAGCGCATCCAGCGGTCGCGCATCTCCGACAGCTCCGCCTCCAGTGCGGCGATGCGCTGGGCGGCGGCTTCCATGATCTGTTCCGCGGTCTGCGGCGTTTCGGGGGAAGCGGGGTCGGAGGGCGCCCCGGTTCCGGCCGTTTGATTGGCGTCGTTGCTCATGGCGGCTCAGTTAGGGCGTAGCCGGTTCGCGGACAAGCGCGAATGGACCCGGAAAGCCCCGTATTGCGCAGCCCTCATCAGCCCAGCAGCCGGCCGATGACGCCTGCCGTGTAATCGACCACCGGGATGATGCGGCCGTAATTGATCCGGGTCGGACCGATCACGCCGATCGCGCCGACGATGCGCCCGCCCTCCCCGCGCGCCGGGGCGACGACCATCGCCATGCCGGTCGCGCCGAACAGGCCGCTTTCGGCGCCGATGAAGATGCTGACGCCGTCGGACTTCTCCGCCAGGTCGAGCAGCCGGAGCATGGTTTCCTGCGTCTCCAGCCGCTCGAACAGCGCGCGGATCGCGGCCAGCCGTTCGATCTCCGTCACGTCCGACAGAAGCTGCGCCTGCCCGCGCACGATCAGGCTGCCGCCACGCGAGCCGCGCTCGTCGGTCCAGGTGGCGAGCCCCGCCGCGACGACGCCGGCCGCAAGCTCGTCCAGTTCCCGCCGGTCCTGCGCCATCTCCTCCGCCACGATCCGGCGCAGATCGCCCAGCGAGCGGCCCAAAAGCCGGGCGTTGAGGTAGTTTCCCGCCCGTTGCAGCGCCGAGGGCGGCAGCCCCGGCGGAATGTCCATGACCCGGTTTTCGACCTGTCCGTCGGCGTTCACCAGCACCACCAGCGCGCGCCCGGGGCCCAGCGGAACGAATTCGATGTGCCGCACCACGCCTTCGGATTTCGGCGCGAGCACGAGCCCGGCGGCGGACGAAAGGCCGGAGAGCAGCGAGCTGGCCTCGGCAAGCGTGTCTTCCAGGCTGCGGCCCGAGGCGCCGACGCGGGCGGTGATCGCCTCCCGCTCCTGCTCGTTCAGCTCGCCGAAATGCAGCAGCCCATCGACGAACAGGCGCAGGCCCGTGTCGGTGGGCAGCCGCCCGGCCGAGGTGTGCGGGGCGAACAGCAGGCCGGCTTCGGTCAGGTCGGCCATCACGTTGCGGATGGTGGCCGGCGACAGCGACATCGGCAGGCGGCGCGACAGCGTGCGGCTGCCGACCGGCTCGCCGGTTTCCACGTATTGCTCGACGATTTCCCGCAGCACGGCGGCGGCCCGCGCGTCGAGCGCCGGCTGGCCGACAGGCGGCTTGGCGAACGGCTTGTTCATCCTGCGTGGTGCTCCGCTTCAGAACCTAGGAACCCCCCCTCCCGCGGTCAACGCCGGGATGCGCTTGGTGCATGGCCGTCTGCGGCGGGCGCAACGGTTTCCGGGCGGCGGTGGCTGCACTAGGGTGCGCGCCGCTCCACACCCAACCGCAAGGACTTGCCTCATGCGACCCTCCGGCCGTGCCGCCGACGCGCTGCGCCCCGTCTCCATGGTCACCGGATTCGCGCGCCATGCCGAGGGCTCGTGCCTGATCCGAATGGGCCAGACCGAGGTGCTGTGCGCGGCGAGCGTGGAGGGACGGGTGCCGGGCTTCCTGCGCGGATCGGGCCAGGGCTGGGTGACGGCCGAATACGGGATGCTTCCGCGCGCCACCCATACGCGCGGGGACCGGGAGGCGGCGCGCGGCAAGCAGTCCGGCCGCACGCAGGAAATCCAGCGCCTGATCGGCCGCAGCCTGCGCGCCGTGGTGGACCGCGCCGCCATGGGCGAGATGACCGTCACGCTCGACTGCGACGTGCTGAACGCCGACGGCGGCACCCGCTGCGCCGCGATCACCGGCGCCTTCGTCGCGCTGTCGCTGGCGTTCCGCCGCCTGATCGCCACCAACGTGCTGAAGTCGATGCCGCTGACCGGTCAGGTGGCCGCCGTGTCCTGCGGCCTATGGGCCGGCGAGCCGGTGCTCGATCTGGACTACGCCGAGGACTCCGAGGCCGAAGCGGACGCGAATTTCGTACTGACCGAGGGCGGCGGGATCGTGGAGGTGCAGGGCACCGCCGAGCGCACGCCGTTCACAGAAAGCCAGTTCCTGAGCCTGATGGAGCTCGCCCGCCATGGCACCGCGTCGCTTTACGAGGCGCAAAGGCAGGCGCTGGCCGAGGCGGAGGCGTCTGCCTGATGGCGCGCCGCCTCGAGCCCGGCAGCCGGCTGGTGATCGCCAGCCACAACAGGGGCAAGCTGCGCGAGATCGCCGACCTGCTACGCCCGCATGCGATCGAGGCGGTCCCGGCGGGCGATCTGGGCCTGCCGGAGCCCGACGAAACGGAGCCCGACTTCGCCGGCAACGCGCGCCTGAAGGCGATGGCCGCCGCGCAAGCGAGCGGGCTGCCCGCGCTGTCCGACGATTCCGGCTTCTGCGTCGCCGCGCTGGGCGGCGCGCCCGGCATCTGCTCGGCGCGCTGGGCGGGACCGCAGAAGGACTTTGCCGCCGCAATGGCGCGCGTCGAGCGGGAGATGGCGGCTTCCGGCAACCCCGACCGGCGCGCCTGGTTCATCGCCGCGCTGTGCCTTGCGTGGCCCGGCGGCCATGCGGATCTGTTCGAGGGCCGCATCGACGGCACCGCGGTCTGGCCGCCGCGCGGCACCAAAGGCTTCGGCTACGACCCGATGTTCGTGCCCGACCACGCCACGCTGACCTTCGGCGAGATGGCGCCCGAGGAAAAGCACGCCTGCAACCACCGGGCCCGCGCCTTCGCCCTATTCGCCGCAACCGCGCTGCCACCTACGGGTTGATCACTACCGGCTTACGCCGTCATCGCGAGCCGCCGCTTGGCGGCGTGGCGATCCAGGGAGTGCGGCACGGTACCGCGGCCCTGGATTGCCACGGCGCTTCGCGCCTCGCAATGACGAGAGGACGTGGTCCGCAAATCGTATCAAAGCAAACGTTCTTTGGGTCACCACGAACCCCGCCGGTAAGGCGGACGCGCCAACGGCGCGGTCCGCCACCCCGGCCTCAGGTATTCATCGCGTCGAAGAAATCGTTGTTCGTCTTGCTGTATTTCAGCTTGTCGAGCAGGAACTCCATCGCATCCACTGTGCCCATCGGGTTCAGGATGCGGCGCAGGACCCACATCTTCGACAGCGTGCCCTTCTCCACCAGTAGCTCTTCCTTGCGGGTGCCGGACTTGGTGATGTCGATGGCCGGGAAGCTGCGCTTGTCGGACAGCTTGCGGTCGAGGATCAGCTCCGAATTGCCGGTGCCCTTGAACTCCTCGAAGATCACCTCGTCCATGCGGCTGCCGGTGTCGATCAGCGCGGTCGCGATGATCGTCAGGCTGCCGCCTTCCTCGATGTTGCGCGCGGCGCCGAAGAAGCGCTTGGGGCGCTGCAGGGCGTTCGCGTCCACGCCGCCCGTAAGCACCTTGCCGGACGACGGCACCACCGTGTTGTAGGCGCGCGCAAGCCGCGTGATGCTGTCGAGCAGGATCACGACATCGCGCTTGTGCTCGACGAGGCGCTTGGCCTTCTCCAGCACCATCTCCGTCACCTGCACGTGGCGCGTCGCCGGCTCGTCGAAGGTCGAACTGATGACCTCGCCCTTCACGCTGCGCGCCATGTCGGTGACTTCCTCCGGGCGCTCGTCGATCAGCAGGACGATGAGGAACACTTCCGGATGGTTCGCCGCGATCGCCGCGGCGATGTTCTGCAGCATCACGGTTTTGCCGGTGCGCGGCGGCGCCACGATCAGCGCGCGCTGGCCCTTGCCGATGGGCGCGATCAGGTCGATCACGCGGGGCGTGAAGTCCTTGGTCGGGCCCTTGGCCACCGACTGGAAGTTCTCGACTTCCATCTTCAGCCGCTCGTCGGGGTAGAGCGGCGTCAGGTTGTCGAAGTTGATGCGGTGTCGCACCGCCTCCGGCGGCTCGAAATTGATGGTGTTGACCTTGAGCAGGGCGAAGTACCGCTCGCCGTCTTTCGGCGCGCGGATCTGGCCCTCGACGCTGTCGCCGGTGCGCAGGCTGAAGCGCCGTACCTGGCTAGGGCTCACGTAGATGTCGTCGGGTCCGGGGAGGTAGTTCGCCTCCGGGCTGCGGAGGAAGCCGAAACCGTCGGGCAGGATCTCGAGCGTGCCTTCCCCGTGGATCGCCTGGTCATTCTCGGCCAGGTTCTTCAGGATCGCGAACATCATGTCCTGCTTGCGCAGCGACGACGCGTTCTCGATCTGGAGGGATTCGGCGAAGCTCAGCAGGTCCGCTGGCGTTTTCGCTTTGAGTTCGGCGAGATGCATTCTGGACGCCTTGGTCGGTACGGTGGGATGCCGGAACGGGGTGCGGCGGACCCTTGGGGTCTGTTGAGATCGTCGGCCACGCGTGGCCGGGGATCTGATCCGTTCTGTCTGGGCGGGAGGCGGCGATGAGGCACCGCCAGAGGAGGGACGGCGGACGCTACGGGTGGTAGCAAGCGCCGTCAATGCGGCAGGTGGCCCAGACACATCGCGGTGTCAAGGGGGGTCCGCCCCGGGGCCGGCGCGAACCCGCTCAGAATGGTTTGACCACCACCATGATCACTATGACGATCATCAGAACGGTCGGTATCTCGTTGGCGATCCTGTAGAACCGCTGCGAGCGCGGGTTCCGGTCGTCCAGGAAATCCCGCCGCCAGCGCGACAGCGCGCCGTGGAACCCGCTCATCAGCAGCACCAGCAGCAGCTTCACGTGCCACCATCCGGCGGTCCAGTCGATCACGCCCGGCGTGGCCGCCAGTAACAGGCCCAGCACCCAGACGGTGATCATCGCCGGGGTCATGATCTGCTTCAGGAGCCGCCGCTCCATCACCTTGAACTGCTCGCTGGTCTGCGACCCGGCGGGCGCGGCGCAGTGATAGACATAGAGGCGTGGCAGATAGAGCAGCCCCGCCATCCAGGCGATGACCGCGATGATGTGGATCGCCTTGATCCAGGGGTAGAGGCCGATCAGAAAGGACATCGGGACCGTGCGGTGGGGAAGCGGCTAGCGTAGCGCCGGGCGCTGGCGGGGGCGATGCGGGCAGTCCTGGTGCTGCGCGGGGCAAATCGCGCCATCCACGTCGCCGCACAGGCCGCCGCCGTGCGCCTCCGCCCGCCGGACCAGGGCGGCGAGTGCCGCGATGAAGCCGGGGTCGGAGTTCTGCGCGGGCGCGCGGAAATAGCCTGGCACGCCGGCACGGTGCGCGACTTCCCGGTATTCGACGTCGAGTTCCACCAGCGTCTCGGAATGCTCGGAGACGAAGGCGATCGGCACCACCAGGACGGCGACCCCGTCCTTCGCGGCGCGCTCGATCTCCTCCTCGGTGCTGGGACCGATCCAGCGCTGCGGCGTGGCGCGGGACTGGTAGCAGATGGCGTGATCCAGCCCCGGCCGGCCCCAGGCGGCGAGCACGGCGGCGACCGTCCGCTCCACCTGGAACTGGTAGGGATCGCCGCCCTTCACGATCACCTCCGGCAACCCGTGCGCCGAGAACAGGATGCGCAGGCCGATTTCGGGGGCAAGTTCCGCCCGGGCGGAGTCCCAGGCGCAGGCGAGGCTCACCGCCGTCGCCTGCGCATAGGCCGGATCGGTCGGGTAGCAGCACAGCGTCACGGTTTCGGCCGCGAACCCCGCCTGCGCCGCCGCCTCGCGCCAGGCGGTCAGCGAGCTGCCGCTGGTGGTGGTCGAATACTGCGGATAGAGCGGCAGCAGCACCACGCGATCGGGCTTCCAGGCCATCACCTCGCGCACCGCGGCATCGCTGAACGGGTGCCAGTAGCGCATGGCGATGAAGCACCGCGCCTCGATCCCGTCGCCCATCGCGTTCAGCGCGGCCTCCAGCGCGTCGGCCTGCTCCTTCGTCAGGTCCAGCAGCGGCGACTTGCCGCCCAGCAGGGCGTAGTTCTCGCTCGCCGGCTTCACGCGGGCGCCGGCGATGATCCGCGCCAGGAAGGGGCGGACGAAGAACGGCACCCGCAGGATCGCGGGGTCTCGGAACAGGTTGAGCAGAAAGGGCCGCACCGCGGCCGGGCCATCGGGCGCGCCCAGGTTGAACAGCACGACGGCGACGCGGCGCGTGGCCGCCTCGGCCGCGTCCGCCGGGCCGGGCCGCGCGCCTTCCACCGTGGCGGTGGCGTCAAGCATCGCGGACCTGCCGGACCAGCGCCGCCACATGCTCGGGCGGGGTCTGCGGCACGATTCCGTGGCCCAGGTTGAAGACGAACGGGCGGCCGCGCAGCGCGGCCAGGATGCCGGAGGCTTCCGCGCGCAGCGCCTCCCCGCCCGCGAGCAGCGCCATCGGGTCGAGATTGCCCTGCACCGCCATGCGCGCCGGCACCGCACGGGCGGCGAGCACCGGGTCGGTCGCGGTGTCCATGCCCACGGCATCGACGCCCGTCTCCGCAGCATAAGCGCCGAGCATCATCCCTGCGAGCCGGGGAAAGCCGATCATCTTCAGGTCCGGGAAACGCGCCTTCAGCGCTGCGGCGATGCGGGCCGAGGGCGCGATGACGTGGCGGCGGAACAAGGAGGGCGAGAGCACGCCGGCCCAGCTGTCGAACAGCATCAGGGCCTCGGCTCCGGCCGCCGCCTGCGCGGCGAGGTAGTCGATCGTCGCCTCCGTCAGCACGTCCATCAGCCGCCCGAACAGCGCGGGCTGGCCGTAGGCCATCGCGCGGACACGGGCGAATTCCTTCGATCCGCCGCCTTCCACCATGTAGCAGGCGACCGTGAAGGGCGCGCCCGCGAAGCCGATCAGGGCGGTGCCTTCCAGCCCCTCGTCCCGCAGCCCTTGGCGGACGCGGCGGACGGTTTCCAGGATGGGCGCGATGGCGCCGTGCAGCCGGTCCCGGTCCAGCCGGTCGATGGCCGTCTGGTCTTCCAGCCGGGGCAGCACCGGCCCCTCGCCCTCGGCGAAGCGCAGCCCGTGGCCCAGCGCCCAGGGCAGCATCAGGATGTCGCTGAACAGGATCGCGCCATCCATGCCGTAGCGGCGGATCGGCTGCAGCGTGACCTCGGCGGCCAGTTCAGGCGCGGTGCAGAGCGCGATAAAGTCGCCCGCGCGGGACCGCACGGCGCGGTATTCCGGCAGGTAGCGGCCGGCCTGGCGCATCAGCCACATCGGCGGCGGCCACACGGCTTCCCCGCCAAGGGCACGCAGCAGCGTCTTCGGCCGGTCCTGGGTCGGATGGTCCTGGGTCGGGGCGCTCATGGGACGGGCTTAGTCACACTAGGAAGATTTGAATAGGGAGTGTGGTGGCAGATTGGCCCTGTGGAAGCCGGGGTACCCGGAATCCACCCATTCATACCGGATCCGTCCACAGCAATATCCGCCTCCAACCCGCTGTTTGCAGGGAATCTGCCGCGAATGTCCCGTTTTGCCGCCCGATCGCCCGCGGCGATCCCCAGCCGGATGGCCTGTACCGTTTATCCCCGCTTTGCCCGCAGCCGCCGCACAAGCCGGGTGCGGGGGCGGGTTATCCCCGTTATCATCTCTTCATGACGGCAGACCGGCTGAACCTGCATCTCGTCTCCGACGCCACCGGGGAGACCCTGAACTCGATCGCCCGCGCCACCACGGCGCAGTTCGAGCATGTCGATATCGTCTATCACCGCTGGAGCCTGATCCGGACGCGCTTCCAGCTTCATCGCGTGCTGGAAGGGATTGAGAGCGAGCCTGGGCCGGTGCTGTCCACGCTGGTGGACAAGGCGCTGCGCAGCGACCTGGAAACCACGTGCGGGCGGCTGCACGTGCCGCTGGTGAACGTGCTCGATCCGGTGATGAACCTGCTGGCGGAGCACATCGGCGCGCAGGCGGGCGCGCGTCCCGGCAAGCAATACGTGCTGAACGCCGACTATTTCCGCCGGATCGACGCGATGCACTACGTCCTGGCCCACGACGACGGCCAAGCGCAGCCCGGCATCGCCGAGGCCGACGTGGTGCTGGTCGGCGTCTCCCGCAGCTCCAAGACGCCGACCTGCTTCTACCTGGCGAACCGAGGCATCAAGGCCGCCAACATCCCGCTGGTGCCGAACCTGCCGGAGCCGGTCGCGCTCGACAACGCGCATTGCCCGGTGATCGGCCTTACGCTGGACGCCGAGGCGCTGATCGAGATCCGCCGCCACCGGCTGCGCCTGATCGGCACCGGCGCGCCTACCGGCGGGATCGTCCGGCAGACCGGCACCGATTATATCGACGAGGAAGCGGTGAAGGCCGAACTGCTGTGGGCGCGGCGGCTGTGCAACCGGCATGGCTGGCCGGTGATCGACGTCACCCGCCGCTCGATCGAGGAAACCGCGGCGACGGTGCTGCAACTGATGGAGGCGTGGCACGAGCGCCGCCGCAAGGTGGCCGAGGCCCCGCACAGCGCCTGAACCCTCCGCCATGCGCCTTCAGGCCGAAACCCCGACGCTGATCCTGGCGAGCGCCTCCTCCTCGCGCCGAGCGTTGCTGGACGCCGCCGGCCTCGTGTTCGAGGCGCTGCCGGCGCACATCGACGAGGATGCGATCAAGCAGGCAGCCCGGCAGGAAAAGGCCCCGCCCGAGGACGCTGCGCTGCTACTGGCCCGGTTGAAGTCCGAGCGCATCGCCGCCCGCCGCCCCGATGCGCTGGTGATCGGCGCCGACCAGATCCTGGTCTGCGAGGGCGAATGGTTCGACAAGCCCGCCGACCGGGACGGGGCGGCGGCGCAGCTTCGCCGCCTGCGCGGGCGGGAACACCGGCTGGTGACGGCCGTGCTGTGCCTGCGCGGCGGCCAGGTCGTTTGGCAGCACGTCGCGACCCCGCGGCTGACGATGCGCGACTTCTCGGACGGCTTCCTCGACGCCTATCTGGACCACGAGGGCGATGCCGTCCTGTCCAGCGTCGGGGCCTACCGGCTCGAAAGCCTTGGGATGCATCTGTTCGACCGCATCGAGGGCGAGCACGCGGCGATCCTGGGCCTCCCGATGACGGCGCTGCTGGGCTTCCTGCGCCAGCACGGGGTGGTGCTGGCGTAAGGCTGGCCCCTCGCTAGCCGCGCGCCCGCAGCGCCTCCAGCACCGGCAGCAGATAGGGGCGCAGCGCGGCGTAGTTCTCGCTCATGGGGAAATGCCCGAGCCCGCGCATGATCGTCAGTTCGGCGCCCGGGATCTGCTCCGCCGTCTGCCGGCTCAGGTCCGGGGTGCACGAATAATCGTATTCCCCGGTCAGCATCCAGACCGGGCAGATGCTCGTGTCGATCCGCCCGAGTTTGGCGCGCAGGTCGCCCTCGTCCACGTAGAAATGCAGGTCGCCGCGGAACACGCCGGGGCCGCCCTGGGCGTAGTGCCAGAGCGTTTCCCATCGGTCGGCATCGGGGCTCTGCGGCGCGATCAGGCCGGAGACGATGCCGGGATTGGTCATTCCGCCGTTCACGTCCGACCGGTGCAGCCAGCCGAGATCGTAGTAGCCTTGGGCATAGGCCGCCGATTGCAGGCCGATGACGCCGCGCAGTTCCGCGCCGTGCTCGGCGGCGAGGTCGAGCACGATCCGCCCGCCGATCGAACAGCCCATCACTGCGGGCCGGTCGAGCCGGAGCGCCGCGGCGACCGTCATCACCAGCCCGCGATAGCTTTCGGTGGTGAGCCGGTATTCCTCCGCCCACCATCCCGCGGGGGGCGAGGACTTGCCGTGCCAGGGCATGTCGAAGGCGACGCAGCGGAAATGCCGCGTCACGTCAGGATCGTTGAGCAGGCCGCGGTACTGTCGGCCGTCGGCCCCGGCGGTGTGCAGACAGAGCAGCGGGATGCCCTGCCCCGCTTCCTCGACATACAGGCGGTGCGGGCGGCCCGCGATCTCCATCCGCAGGTAGCGCCCGAGGATCGGCTCAATGGTGACGGGCGCGCTCATCGGCCTGCCTCCCGCAGCTTGGCGAACGCGCCCTTGAACCAGAACAGATGCGTCATGAACGGGTGCAGGTCGCCTTCGATCCGCAGCTTGCCGGCGCGCATCAGGGCGAACAGGTCGTGGCGCATCGGCGGCGGCTCCGGCGAGAGGAATTCGCGCCAGGCCTCGGCGTCCGCGCGCAGCGCCAGCGTCGCCTCGGTCAGCGCAAAGGGGCCGCGCCGCACCTCGCCGATGGCGCCGTCGACCACCGGCAGCAGCCAGGATTCCTCGCCCACCTCCAGCAGCACCGTCGCGTCCAGCCGTCGTCCCCAGCGGCGCACGGCCGGGTCTTCGTTCACCAGGGCAGGCAGGCGCATCGGCATCCCGGCGCTCCTTCTTCTCGCGGAGGCTTGTCCAAGGGGGGCCTGCCGTCCGATGCGGCTTTGCAAACCCCTCCCAGAGGCTAGATTGCGCGGGCGAAGGAGCCCCGTCCATGCACGTCGCCACCAGTCCCGCCTTCAAGTCGAACGCGACCAAGGCGATCGCCGATGCCGGGTTGCAGAAGGCGCTGGCGCGGTCGCGCCCGCAATTCATGGCCCGCCGCTCCGCCGCCGTGGCCGCGCTGCCGGAGTTCGAGGCGCTGCGCGACACCGCGCGCGACATCAAGAACCACACGCTCGCGCATCTCGATTTCTACCTGGAACGCTTCGCCGAGAAGGTCGAGGCTGCGGGCGGCACCGTGCATTGGTGTTCGACCGCGGACGAGGCGCGGGAGGCGGTGCTGCGCATCTGCCAGGACGCCGGCGCGCGCACCGTCACCAAGGGCAAGTCGATGATCAGCGAGGAGCTGGCCATCAACGATCACCTGGAAGCCAACGGCATCCAGCCGATCGAAACCGACCTGGGCGAATACATCATCCAGCTCCGCCACGAGCTGCCCAGCCACATCATCGCCCCCGCCTTCCACCTGAACCGGGAGGACTGGGAGGCGCAGTTCCGCAAGAGCCACACCGACCTGCCCGCCGACCGCGTCTTCCACGAGCGCCGCGACATTTTGACGGAGGCGCGCGCCAAGCTGCGCGCCCGCTTCCTCGCCGCCGACGTGGGCATCACCGGCGCCAACTTCCTGATCGCCGAGACCGGCAGCAGCGTCATCGTCACGAACGAGGGCAACGGCGACCTGACGCAGACGCTGCCGCGCGTGCATATCGCGCTCGCCAGCATCGAGAAGGTGGTGCCGACGCTGGAGGACTGCGCCTCGATCCTGCGCGTGCTGGCGCGCTCGGCGACCGGGCAGGCGATGTCGGTCTACACGACGTTCAGCACCGGCGGCCGGCGGCCGGGCGATTCGGACGGGCCGGAGGAATACCATGTCGTGCTGGTGGACAACGGCCGGTCCTCCATGCTCGGCGGCGAGTTCCAGGACATGCTGCGCTGCATCCGCTGCGCCGCCTGCATGAACCATTGCCCGGTCTACGGCTCCGTCGGCGGGCACGCCTACGGCTGGGTCTATCCGGGGCCGATGGGCAGCGTTCTGACGCCGGCGCTGATCGGTGTGGACAAGGCGGGCCACCTGCCCAACGCCTCCACCTTCTGCGGCAAATGCGAAAGCGTCTGCCCCGTCCGCATCCCGCTGCCCAAGCTGATGCGCCATTGGCGCGAACGCGAGTTCGAGCGGCACCTGACGCCCCCGGGCGTGCGCACAAACCTGGCGGTGTGGGGCTTCTTCGCCCGCCGACCGTCGCTCTACCGCATGGCGACGCGTGCGGGCGCGGTGTCGCTCGGCTGGCTTGGGCGGAAGCGCGGGCGGTTCGCCAGGATGCCGATGGCGTCCGGCTGGACCGGCGGGCGCGACCTGCCGGCGCCCGAAGGCGACACGTTCTTCGCCCGCTACGCCCGCGCCCAGCGTTCGGGGCGGGCATGACGCGCGAGGCGGTCCTCGGCTCGATCCGCCGCGGCCTGCGGCGCGGTCCGCTGACCGATGAGCAGGCGGCGCCCTTGCGCGCCCGGCTCGCGAGCCATCCGCGCCACCTGCGCCCCGCGATCGCCGAGGGCGACCGCGCCGCCCTGCTGCTGCGCTTCATCGCCAACGTGGAGCGCGAGTTCGGCACGGTCTCGCTGCTGCCCTCGCTCGCGGCCGTGGCGGAGGCGGTGGCGGACTACCTGGCCTCGCAGAACCTGCCGACCGAGTTCGTGATGGCGCCGCATCCGGACCTGCAATCCATCCCCTGGGCCGAACGCCCGATGCTCCGCATCCGCGAGGGCAGGGCCGAGGCCACGGACCTGATCGGCCTGCAGCACGCCTTCGCCGGGGTGGCGGAGACCGGCACGCTGATGCTGCCCTCCGGCCCCGACCGGCCGACCACGGTGAACCTGCTGCCCGACACCGCGCTGGTGCTGCTGCGCGCCTCCGCCCTGGTCGGCTCCTACGAGGACGCCTGGGACCGCCTGCGCGCCGAGCGCGGCGGCGCGATGCCGCGCAACGTGATGCTGGTAACCGGCCCTTCACGCTCCGCCGATATAGAGCAGACCCTGGAACTGGGCGCCCACGGCCCGCGCCGCCTGCACATCCTGCTGATCGAAGGCGGCTAGCAACGCACGCACGCAAGTCCCCCTCCCGCAAGGGGAGGGGAGGCTGGATTTGCCCACCAAAATGGCACGGGCCATCGAATTGCCGTTTGCGTGGCCTGGCGCTTCCGGTTCTGATGCGTTTGCGGTCAGTTTTTGGGTGGACGGCGTGAGCAGATACGACTTCATCGTCATCGGCAGCGGTCCCGCAGGGCGGCGCGCGGCGATCCAGGCGGCCAAGGTCGGACGCTCGGTGCTGGTGGTGGAGAAGGGCAGGCGCGTCGGCGGCGTGTCCGTCCACACCGGCACCATCCCCTCCAAGACCCTGCGGGAGACCGTGCTGAACCTGACCGGCTGGCGCGAGCGCGGCTTCTACGGCCGCGCCTACCGCGTGAAGAAAGACATCTCCGCCAAGGACCTGATGGCGCGGCTGCACATCACCCTCGATCACGAGGTGGACGTGCTGGAGCACCAGTTCGCCCGCAACGCGGTCGAGCAGGTGACCGGCACGGCGCGGTTCCTCGACCCGCACCGCATCGAGATCACCATGACGAACGGCGACGTCCGCATCCACGAGGCCGACAGGGTCCTGATCGCCGTCGGCACCCGCCCCTACCGTCCCGCCGACGTGCCGTTCAACGGCGCAACCGTGCTGGACAGCGACGAGATCATCGAGGTGCCGCACCTGCCGCGCAGCCTCACGGTGGTGGGCGCGGGGGTGATCGGCGTGGAATACGCCACCATCTTCAGCGCGCTCGATGTCAGCGTGTCGCTGGTGGAGCCGCGCAACAGCTTCCTCGACTTCATCGACCGCGAACTGATCGAGGATTTCGTCCACCAGTTGCGCGACCGCGGGATGACGATCCGGCTCGGCTCCAAGGTCGCGGGGATCGAGTTCGACAACGGATCGCCGGTCACGCTGCTGGAAAGCGGCCGACGCATCCGCTCGGAGATGCTGCTGTACGCCGCCGGCCGCGTCGGCGCGACCGACAGCCTGAACCTTGGCGTCTGCAACCTGGAAACCGACAGCCGTGGGCGCATCAGGGTCGATCCGCGCACGTTCCAGACCTCGGCCTCGCACATCTACTCGGCCGGCGACGCGATCGGCTTCCCGAGCCTCGCATCCACCGCGATGGAGCAGGGCCGCATCGCCGCCTGCCACGCCTTCGGCGTGCCGATGCCGCCGGCGCCGGAATTCTTCCCCTACGGCATCTATTCGGTGCCCGAAATTTCCACCATCGGCCTGACCGAGGAGGAGGCGCGGGCGAAGGGCATCCCCTACGAATGCGGCGTGGCGCGGTTCCGCGAAACCTCGCGCGGGCACATCATGGGGCTGAACACCGGCCTCCTGAAAATGATCTTCGCCATCGACACGCGCCGCCTGCTCGGCGTGCACATCGTGGGCGAGGGCGCGACGGAACTTGTGCATATCGGCCAGGCGGTATTGAACCTGAAGGGCACGCTCGACTACTTCGTCGAGAACACCTTCAACTACCCGACGCTGGCCGAGGCGTACAAGATCGCCGCGCTGGACGCTTTCAACCGCATGAGCCTGACGCATCGCGAAGAACCCGTGCGCGACGAGGGCCTGGCGGCGAATTGAGGCTGCGCCGCCTAACCCTCCACCGCCACCCGTTGCGGCTGCAACAACCGCAGGCGCCCGTCCGCGTCGCGCAGGAACGTGTGGACGTAGAAGCCCGCCCTCCCCGCGGCCGGCTCCATCACCGGGGAGGGCGCCGAAACGATCGTCAGACCGGCGCATTCGCCGATCCAGTCGATGTGGCGGTGGCCGTGCATGATGACCGCCCGGCCCGCAAGGGGACGCAACTGCCGCACGAACCAGCTTCCGTTGATCACCGCCGTGCCGATCCGCTCCGACAGCGCCTTGGCGCGCTGCGGATATTCCATCAGGTGATGATGCAGCGCGACGATCCAGCACGCCTGCGGATAGCGCGCCGCGGCCGCGAGGGCCGCGCGCGTCTGCTCGGCCGACACCAGGCCGAGCGCGTTGGTGAAGGAGAAATGCGTCTCCGCGTTGGAGTTCAGCACCAGCACGCCCAGGCCGTCCGGCGTCGCGGGCGGCAGTATCATCGGAAACGCATCGGCCCACAGCGCGCCGAGCCGCGCCGCACGGCGCACGCCGCCCTCATCCGCGAGCGCGGCGATCTCGGAGGCATGGGGACGCAACGCCGCGTCGAGCGGCGCTCCGCCGTTCGCCGCCTGAAGGCGCGCGCCATGCAGTGCCGCCAGCGCGGACAGCGTGCGCATCTGGCGCAGCCGCTTCATCGGGCTGACCGGCAGTTCCATCCGCGCCGGGCTCGCGCGGTCCACCACGTTGACGTCGTGATTGCCCGGCAGCGCGATCGCCAGCGCCGCGAGTTCCGGATGCGCGCCGAGCGCCGCGAAGAACTCCGCCCACTCAGCGGAGCGGCCGGCATCCGTCATGTCGCCGCTGATCAGCACCGCGTCGAGCGGATCGGCGGCGTGGACCGCCGCGAGCCTCGCGAACGTCGCGTGCAGCCTTTCGTTGCCGCGCGGGCCGTCGCGGCCGCATTCGATGCGGAAGCCGAAGCGTTCGCCCACCGTGTGCAGGTCCGACAGATGCGCGACGCGCCAGCGCCGTTGGCCGGGCTCGGGCAGGGCGAAGGCGGGCAGGTCGCGCGGCTGGTCCATCGCCGCGTCCGCCGCGCCCCACACGATGGCGGCGGCGGCGCAGTAGACGAAGATCAGCTCCGTGCCGTTCGCGAGCAGCGTCGGCACCAGCGCCAGCGGCGCAGCGAGATCGGCCAGCGTGCCGGTCCAGCGCGTGGCGGGCCATACGGCGGCGATCACCGCCGCGCACAGCGCGCCCACCAGCAGCCCGCCGAGGGCCGCGGTTGCGCGCCGCATGGCCGGCCGCGCGGCGGCGGGGGTGAACCTCTCGGCGGCCTGGCGCAGTCCCTCGCGCGCGATCATGTAGGCGGGCTGCACCGCCAGCGCGTTCAGCGACCAGAAGCTGCTTTCCACCAGGCGCAGCAGCTTGCGCCCGCCGAGCCAGCCCAGCCCGGCCAGCAGCGCGAGCGCGCCCAGCCCGAGCACCGGCAGCGTCGCGATCCGCGCCGCCTGCGACAGTGTCGCGTGCAGCCACAGCGTGACGGCCAGCGGCGCCGCGCCCAGCAGCAGGCCCGGCAGGCCGAGCAGCAGCACCCAGGTCGCAAGCAGCTTCGGCAGGCTGATCTCGGCCAGCAGGCTGCCCGCCAGCGCCAACAGCGAGCGGCGCTTGGGGCTGGAGGCGTCGTCCTCGATATCGCCGTCGCGCGGATCGAGTATCGGGCGTGCCACCGGCGTCAGCCGCGCTCCGCGACAGGCGCGCCGAACATCTCCGCCACCCAGCGCGCGGGCGGATGCAGCTCGCAGATCGTCAGCACCGCGATCACGATGGGCACGCCGATGAAGGCGCCCGCGATGCCCCACAGATAGGTCCAGAAGAACACCGACAGCAGCACGAGGAACGGCGACATCGACAGGATGCTGCCGGCGACCAGCGGCTCCAGGTAGCTGCCCACCATGAACTGGATCACCTGCAGCGCGGCGAACAGCACCACCGCGTTCTCCCACGCATCGAACTGCGCGACCGCGAACAGCGCAGGCAGGGTGGTGGAAACCAGCGAGCCGATGAAGGGGATGTAGTTGAGCGCGAAAGCAAGCACGCCCCACTCGCGCGCCAGCGGCAGGCCGTACAGCGCCACCAACGCCCATACCAGAACGCCAGTCGCGACGCTCATCAGCGAACGCACCATCATGTAGCGCCGAAACTTCGACGCCGTGCGCTCGCCGCTCACCAGCAACAGCGCGGCGCCGCCGCGCGTGCCCATCGCGCGCAGGCGGCGCGCGACGAGATCGACCTCCATCAGGCCGAGGATGGCATAGATCAGCACCACCACGGTGAAGCTGAGCAGGCCATTCAGCCGGTTGGTGATCTGCTGGATGGCGGAGATCAGCCAGCCCGCGTTGAAATGCTCGGCCCAGATGCTGGCGATGACGATGCCGTGGCCAATCAGCCAGTCGTCGAGCTGCGCGTAGAGGATCTGGAAATGTCCTGCATCCGCAATGATGTAGCGGGCGATGCGGCCGAAGCCCCAGCTCACGATCCAGCCGAAGGCGGCGAGAACCACGACGGTGGCGGCCATGCTGATCAGCAGCGCGAACAGTTTCGGCAGGAACCGCTGCAGCACCCGTTGCAGCGGCCACACGATCGCGACGATGAACAGCGCGAAGGCGAGCGGCGCGAACACCGGCTGCGCGAAGGCGAGCGCGGCGATCACCAGGATGCCGGTGCCGAGCCCGACCATGCCCCGCAGCGCGGCGTCGCCGATGCGCGGTTGCCGCGCCGGCCGGGGTGCCGATTGGTCGCCGCCGTCGCCGGTCATCGCCATCCGATCGTTCGCTGGGACGCGCCGTATAGATCACGCGGCCCGGCGCGAGTCGAGCCTTCCGGCGGCGTGACGTCCCCCCGGCCGGGCGGCTGACATTCGCCTTCACACCATCCGGGGCCGATGGTATCCCAGCCAAGCGGCGTTCGCCTTCCTGGAACGCGGGCGAATGTCGATCCGGGGACCAAGCATGCAGGAAAATCCTACGGAGTTGCGGCGGGGCCTGTGCCGTGCGTCCCATCGGTTGGCCCAGTGTTTCATTTCCGCGTCGCTGCTTTCGGTGCTGGCGCTGGCTGGCTGCGGCAAGCAGGACACGGCCAAGGCGCCGGAGCCGCGTCCTGTGCGCACCGTGACGGTCGCGCCCAGCGAAATGGGCGAGACCGTGGTGCTGACCGGCCACATCGCGGCCGAGGACGAGGCGGCGCTGAGCTTTCGGATCGGCGGGCGCATGATCCAGCGCTTCGTCAACGTGGGCGATACGGTGAAGGCCGGACAGGAGCTGGCGCGGCTCGATCCGCAGGACGAGCTGAACGCGCTGCGCTCGGCGCAGGCGGGGCTGACGGCCGCGCAGGCTGCCGTGACGCAGGCGCGCGCCGATTTCGAGCGGCAGCGGACGCTGCTCGCCCAGGGCCACACGCCGCGCGCGCAGTTCGACATTGCGGAGAAGGCGCTGGCCACCGCCCAGGCGCAGGCGGACGCCGCCGAGTTGCAGGTGAACCTGGCCGCCATCCGCGTCAGCGACACCGTGCTGCAGGCGGACGCCGCCGGCACCGTGACGGCGCGCGGCGCCGAACCCGGGGAGGTGGTGCAGCCCGGACGCATGATCGTGACGATCGCGCGCAAGAACGGCCGCGACGCGGTGTTCGACGTGCCCGCGCAGGTGCTGCGCTCCGCCCCCGCCGATCCGCAGGTGACGGTGCGGCTGACCGACGATCCCGCAGTCTTCACCGTGGGCCGCGTGCGCGAGGTGGCGCCGCAGGCCGATCCGGTCACGCGCACCTTCCAGGTGAAGGTCGGGCTGACTGATCCGCCGGCGGCGATGCTGCTGGGTGCCACGGTGAACGGCACGCTGCGGCTGGCGGCCGACAAGGTGATCGCCGTCCCTGCCTCCGCGCTGACCGAGCTGAACCGCAAGCCCGCGGTGTGGGTGGTCGATCCCAAGAATCTGACCGTGTCCTTGCGCAACATCGAGACGCTGCGCTTCGACCCCGCGAGCGTGGTGGTGGCGCACGGGCTCGCGCCCGGCGACATCGTGGTGACGGCGGGTGTGCAGGCGCTGCATCCCGGCCAGGCGGTGCGGCTGCTCGGCAAGTCCGGCTGACGGGGGCCGACAGGTGGGCTTCAACATCTCCGATTGGGCGCTGCGGCACCGCTCCTTCGTGGTGTATCTGATGATCGCGGCGATCCTGGCGGGATCGTCGGCGTTCTACAGCCTGGGCCGCGACGAGGACCCGGCCTTCGTCATCAAGACGATGGTGGTGCAGGCGGCGTGGCCCGGCGCCACGGTCGACGACACGCTGCATCAGGTGACCGAGCGGATCGAGCGGACGCTGCAGGAAACCCCGCATCTCGATTTCCTTCGCAGCTACACGACGCCAGGCCAGACGACGATCTTCGTCAACCTGAAGCAGGCGACGCCGGCGCGGGACGTGCCGGATGTCTGGTACCATGTCCGCAAGAGCGTGGGCGACATGCGCCACACCCTGCCGCAGGGCGTGGTGGGGCCGGGCTTCAACGACGAATTCGGCGACACCTTCGGCATCATCTACGGCTTCACCGCCGACGGATTCACGCAGCGCGAACTGCGCGACTACGTGGACAGCGTTCGTTCCCGCCTGCTGCTGGTTCCGGACGTATCGAAGGTGGAGATGCTTGGCGCGCAGGACGAGCGCGTGTTCGTCGAATTCTCCATGCAGCAGCTTGCGACGTTGGGCATCGACCGCTCGGCGATCATCTCCGCGCTGCAGGCGCAGAACATGGTCAGCCCCGCCGGCATCATCCAGACCGGCAACGAGCAGCTTCTGCTGCGCGTGACCGGCGCCTTCGAGTCCGAGGAGGATCTGCGCAACATCAACTTCGTCTCGAACGGCCGCCTGATCCGCCTGCGCGACATCGCCACGATCAGGCGCGGCTTCGCCGATCCGCCGCAGCCGATGTTCCGCGTCAACGGCAAGCCCGCGATCGGCCTCGCGATCTCCATGCGCGAGGGCGGCGACATCCTGGCACTGGGCAAGAACGTCGCGCACGCGATGGCCGAGGTGACGCAGGACCTGCCGGTCGGGATCGACCCGGTGCTGGTGGCCGATCAGCCGCACGTGGTCGATCGCGCGATCAGCGATTTCACCACCTCGCTCTGGCAGGCCATCGTCATCATCATGGTGACGAGCTTCGTGGCGCTCGGCTTCCGCGCCGGGCTGATCGTGGCGCTTTCGATCCCGCTGACGCTGGCCATTGTCTTTCCGGTGATGCAGTTCTTCGGCATCGACCTGCAGCGCATCTCGCTCGGCGCGCTGATCATCGCGCTCGGCCTGCTGGTCGACGACGCGATGACGACGATCGACGTGATGACGTCCCGCCTCGCCGTGGGCGACAGCAAGGAGCGCGCGGCGACCTACGCCTATCAGACCGTCGCCATCCCGATGCTGACCGGGTCGTTCGTGACCGCCGCCGGGTTCGTGCCGATCGGCTTCGCGAAAAGCTCGGCCGGCGAATACACGTTCTCGATCTTCGTCGTCGTCGGCCTCGCGCTGATGCTGTCCTGGATCGTGGCGGTGCTGTTCGCGCCGCTCCTGGGCGTGGTCATCCTGCGCAAGCCCAAGGCGTCCGACAAACCGAGCCGCGTGCTGACTGCCTATCGGCGGATGGTGGCGGGCGCGATGCGCGCACGGTGGATCACGATCGGCGTCACGGTGGCCTGCTTCGTCGTCGCGATGCTGGTCTCACCGCTGATCCCCCGGCAGTTCTTCCCGCCGTCGGACCGGCCCGAGCTGCTGGTGGATATGCGGCTGCCGCAGAACTCCTCGATTTTCGCCACCGACGACATCGCCGCGCGGCTGGATGCCTTCCTCAAGACCGATCCGGACGTGGCAAGTTGGAGCACCTATGTCGGCCGCGGCGCGATCCGCTTCTACCTGCCGCTGGCGGTGGAGCTGCCCAACGCGTTCTTCGCGCAGGCGGTGGTGGTGGCGAAGGATGTCGCAGCGCGGCAGCGGCTGCATGCGCGGCTCGAGAAGGAGCTGGCGGAGCACTTCCCCAGCATCGTCGGCCGCGTCGCGCCGCTCGGGCTCGGGCCGCCGGTGGGCTGGCCGGTGCAGTACCGCGTCAGCGGTCCCGACATCAACCAGGTGCGCGACATCGCGCTGCGGCTCGCGGGCATTGTCTCCGCCAACCCGCAGGCGCGGCAGGTCAATTTCGACTGGATGGAGCCCGCGCGGCGCGTGCGGATCAACATCGACCAGGACCAGGCGCGCCTGCTCGGGCTGAGTTCCGCCACGCTCGCGGGCGTGCTGAACGCGGTGGTGACTGGCACGCCGGTGACGCAGCTGCGCGACGGCATCTACCTGGTGGACGTGGTTGCGCGCGCAACCGACGAGCAGCGCGTCTCGCTCGCCACGCTGCAGAACGTGCAGGTGCCGCTGCCGAGCGGGCGCACGGTGCCGCTGAGCCAGCTCGCGACCTTCAGCTTCGACCAGGAATACCCGCTGATCTGGCGCCGCGACCGCGTGCCGACGCTGACCGTGCAGGCCGATGTCGCCTCCGGCGCGTTGCCCGAGAGCGTGGTGGCGGCGCTCGCCCCGGCGGTCGAGAAGCTGAACGCGAGCCTGCCCGCGCCCTACCGCATCGATGTCGGCGGCACGGTGGAGGAAAGCGCCAAGTCGCAGGCCTCGGTCATCGCCGTCGTGCCGCTGATGCTGCTGCTGATGGTCACGTTCCTGATGATGCAGCTTCAGAGCTTCAGCCGGCTGTTCCTGGTGCTGGCGGTGGTGCCGATGGCGATGACGGGCGTGATCGCCGCGCTGCTGATCTTCCAGCGCCCGCTCGGCTTCGTCGCGATCCTGGGCATCCTGTCGCTGATCGGCATGATCGCGCGCAACGCGGTGATCCTGATCGAGCAGATCGAGGTGGAGCGCGCCGAGGGCAAATCGACCTGGGACGCGGTGGTGGACGCCTCCACCTCCCGCTTCCGGCCGATCATGCTGACGGCGGTTTCAACGGTGCTGGGGCTGATCCCGATCGCGGTGACGATCTTCTGGGGACCGATGGCCTTCGCCGTGATGGGCGGCTTCCTGGTGGGCACGGTGGTGACGCTGGTGTTCCTGCCCGCGCTGTATGTGGCGTTCTTCCGCATCAAGGCGCCCCCCGGGGGCGCGCCGGCCGCCGCGCATGGCGGCGCCTAGGCTCGTGCTGCTGCGCCAGCCCGCCGCGCTGCCGCGCGCGGCGGGGTTCATGGTGCTGTGGCTGGCGCTTGCGGGATGGAAGCCGGGCGATGTGCCCGCGATGGCCGTCGCGGCGGCGGCGGCGACATGGTGCAGCCTGATCCTGCTGCCGCCGCGGGCGCGCCGCATCTCCCCGGTGGCGCTGGCGCGGCTTGCGCTCGGTTTTCCCGTGCAGTCGGTGATTGCGGGCATCGACGTCGCGCTGCGGGCGCTGCATCCGGGCCGGCCGAGGCTGCGCCCCGGCTTCGCCGCCTACACGCCCGCCCTGCCGCCGGGCGAGGCGCGGGATGCGTTCCTGGCCTATGCGAGCCTGCTGCCGGGCACGCTGCCCACCGATATCACGCCGGACGGCGGCGTGCTGATCCACTGCCTGGACACCGCGCAACCGGCCGCCGCGCAGATGGCGCGGGAGGAGGCGCTGTTCGCGCGGGCGCTCGGGCGTTCGTGATGGCGGCCTTCCTCACCGCATCGGCGGCCTTCGTCATGGCGATGGTGGCGCTCGGGCTGCTGCGGGTGCTGCGCGGGCCGGGGCGGGCCGATCGGGTGATGGCCGTGCAGTTGCTCGGCACCGGCGGGATCGCCGCGCTGCTGCTGGGCGGCGTCGGCGGGGGACTGTGGGCGGCGGTCGATTTCGCGCTGGTGCTGGCGCTGCTGGCGGCCTTCGCCGCCGTCGCGTTCGTGGACGGCGCGCGGCGCGCCGGGCGGCCCGACCCATGACGGCCGCGGACATCTTCACCGTCGCCTGCGTCGTGGCCGGCGGTTTCTTCTTCCTCGCGGGCTCGGTCGGGCTGCTGCGATTCCCCGACGCGCTGACCCGCCTGCACGCGCTGACGAAGGCCGACAACCTGGGCCTGGGCCTGATCGTGCTGGGGCTGTTGCCGCAGGTGGACGGCGTGTTCGCCGCGCTGAAGCTGGTCGCGGTCTGGCTGATCGCGCAGCTTGCCAGCGCCTCGGTCACGCAGCTCGTGGTGAGCGTGATCCGCCGCGACGAGGACGCGGCATGAACGCGCTGGACGCGGCGCTTGCGCTGCTGACCATCGGGGTCGCGGCCTGGACGGTCGCGACACGGCAGGCCTTCGCCGCGGTGATCGGTTTCGTGGCCTACGGCCTGCTGCTGGCGCTGGCGTGGCAGCGCCTGGGCTCGGTGGACGTGGCGCTGACCGAGGCGGCGCTGGGCAGCGGCGTAACCGGCGCGGTGCTGATCGCCGCCGTCTCGCGCCCTACACCCAAGGGGCCACGCGCCGCTGCGTCGGGACCGCGCCTGCGGCTCGCCGCCGCGCTCCTTTCGGCGTTGGTGGCCCTCGCGCTGGCCGCGTTGGTGCTGACCCCGCCCGATCCCGCGCCGAGCCTGGCGGGCGCGGCGGCGGCGCATCTGCCGGAGCTAGGCCTCGGCAATCCCGTCACCGCCGTGCTGATGGCCTATCGCGGCATCGACACGCTGCTGGAGAAGGTCGTGCTGCTGCTGGCGCTGCTGGCGGTGTGGTCGCTGGCGCCCGACCGGTTCTGGGGCGGCGCCTCGGCCGCCTGGGACGGAGCGAAGCCGGGCGGCGCGCTCACGCTGCTGGCGCGCGTGCTGCCGCCCATCGGCGTCGTGGCCGCGGTCTATCTGCTGTGGGTCAGCGCCGAGGAGCCGGGCGGCGCGTTCCAGGGCGGCGCGATCCTGGCCGCGATGTGGATGCTGGCGATGATGGCCGGGCTGCTGCGCGCGCCGGAGATCGCCAATCCGGTGCTGCGCCG